>CANFLQ010000001.1 GCA_947447995.1 Bacteroidota bacterium
AATCCCGATGCAAAATTTACTTTTAAGGGCTTGGATATGAATCAACTTATCAATACTGATTCCAGTAAAAACCCAACAAAAATTGTAACCGATTCAATTATAAAGATTTTTAAAATTGATACTATTCATACATCCTATACAACAAAATTATCTAGTCAACTATATTTAGGAGCAAATTATAATTTCACCGAAAAAATAAATACGGGTGTTTTATTCTATGGTCAGTTTTTTGATAAAAAAATTCATCCTGCTTTAGCCTTATCATTTAACCAACGCTTAGGCAGATGGTTAAATTACTCAATTTCCTATTCCATGTATAACAGAAGTTATAACAATTTTGGATTAGGATTAGGACTTAACCTTGGGCCGATACAATTATATATGGTTAGCGATAATGTATTGGGTGCTATTTTTCCTCAAAACACAAAAAATATACATCTTCATTTTGGAGTTAATCTAACATTTGGCAGAGGTAAAAAAGCAAACGAAAGCAAAATAGAAAAATCGGAAGACAATAAAGATAAATCTACCAAACTAACTTCTCCAACTTTAAAACCTAATAAAAAAGATACTGACGGTGATGGTATTCCCAATAAAATTGATCTTTGTCCGAAAATCCCTGGCACACTTGAATTTAAAGGTTGCCCAGATGCTGACAAAGACCATATACAAGATAAGGAAGATTTTTGCCCCAACGATTCTGGTTCAATTGAATTAAAAGGTTGCCCAGATAAAGACGGGGATAAAGTGAGCGACCTTACTGATTCTTGTCCAGATATTGCTGGTTTACCTGAATTAAAAGGTTGCCCCGATAAAGATGGTGACGGTATGCCAGATAAAAATGATCGTTGTCCAGAAAAATTTGGACCCGCAAGCAATAACGGTTGTCCAGAAACTAAATTAAATTTAATAGATTCTACTGGAGTAACATTAAAAACTGCAATACAAAATACAGATGGCAGTTTTTCATTTGCCGATAGTTTAATATCGGAAGAAAAATCTAAGTTTAAATTAGAAGGAGAAAAAACAGATGGAATTAGAGACGTAAATATAATGATATTAGGTGTTGCTAAAAAAGCAATAAAAGATAGCGTAACTAATATTTTTCAATTTGCCCAAATTGCGAAGCTTACACCTGATAAAGTACTTCCCGAAGAAGACGTTTTAATTAAATTAGATACGAAACAAGCTGAAATACTAAAAAAAGCATTTAATAATCTTGAATTTTCTTCAGCTAAAGATGTTATCAAACCATCTTCATTTGAATCGTTGGATGAGCTTTTTGACCTTTTATATATGAATATTGGTTGGAAATTAAAAATTTCGGGACATACCGACAACCAAGGTAATGTTGTTACTAATTTAAAACTTTCTGAAAAACGTGCAGAGGCTGTTAGACAATATTTAATAACAAAAGGAATTAGTCAAAACAGATTTAAAGTTGAATGGTTTGGTGCTACAAAACCAATTGCAGATAACAAAACTGAAGAAGGTCGTCAAAAAAACAGACGTGTTGAAATGATGATTATTGAATAAAAACACATGAAGCTACACGTAATCAATTCGGGTAATTTTAAATTGGATGGTGGCGCTATGTTTGGCGTTGTTCCAAAAACACTATGGAGCAAAACCAATTCTGCTGATGAAAATAATTATTGCAACTGGTCCACCCGATGCTTATTAATAGAAGATGGCAATCGTCTTATTTTAATTGACAACGGTATGGGCGATAAACAAGATGCAAAATATTTTAGTCACTTTTACTTGAACGGTAACTATTCTCTAAAAAAATCCTTAGCAAGCGCTGGTTTTAGTACTAATGATATAACAGATATGGTATTAACTCATCTGCACTTTGATCATTGCGGAGGAAGCATACAATATAATAAAAACCAATCGGGTTATGAAACAACCTTTAAAAACGCCACCTACTGGAGTCATTCCGAACATTGGGAATGGGCAATAAAACCTAATGCTAGGGAGAAAGCTAGTTTTTTAAAAGAAAATATTTTACCCATTCAAGAAAGCGGACAATTAAAATGGATAACAGGTATACCTGATTTTTCAAAAAATGGTAATGAATACATAAACAACAATTTATTAGGGGAAAATATTTCTATACTCGTTTGCCGTGGACATACGGATGCTATGATGATACCTCATGTAAAATATAAAGGAAAAACAATCGTTTTTATGGCCGACCTTATGCCATCAGTTGGTCATATTCCTTTACCATATATACCTAGCTATGATACACGTCCTTTAATTACCCTTTCTGAAAAGGATGTTTTTTTGAACTTGGCTGCTGACCAAGAATTTATTTTATTTTTGGAACATGATTCAGTAAATGAATGCTGCACCGTTCAGCATACTGAAAGGGGGGTCAGATTAAAAGAAACATTTAAACTGAATGAATATTTTGGGAGGTAAAATACTTGTTGTAGAATTTTAATTGATAATTTATCGTGTAGATTCACCACAATATTTTTCTATCAAAGGAAATGCTTTTTCATTATTCAATCCATCAGCTCGTTGCAAATCTTTACATGCTCCTTTTTTATCACCAGAAGCTAATTTAACAGCAGCCCTATTAATATATGCTGGTGAATAATCAAACTTTAAAGCAATTGCCATATCAAGATCTTTTAATGCGCCTTCAAAATTTTTCATACCACCTTTTGCTGTACCTCTGTTCATATAGGCAATGTAATTTTTAGGATCCAATTTTAATACATTATCAAAATCTTCAACAGCACCTGAATTTTTATTAATATTTATCCTTGATGCCCCCCTAGTAATCAACGCATCAATATTAAAAGCATCATCATCAATAAAACGGCTCAAATCCTTTTCGGCACCTTTAAAATCGCCCGTATTAAATTTTGCTTTACCTCTCCACAAATATGCTTCAACATTATCCTTATTTATTTCTATTACTTTATTTAAGTCGTTCAGCGCCAATACATAATCTTTTTTAAAGTTATTATATAATATGCCTCTTCTTAAATAAGGGTCTTCGTAATTGGATTTAATTTCGATAGCTCTAGTATAATCAACAAAGGTTTCCGTTTTATCTTTTGCTGATTCTTTAAGTTTTCCTCGTTCATAAAAAGCTTCAGCATCGTCAAAATTAATATTGATTGCTTTATTAAAATCAGCCAAAGCTTCTTCGTATTTTGCCAGTTGAAAAAGTACTTTCCCATGCTCCCTAATTGGATCACTATGTATTGAATCTAAATCCATTGCACTTTTCCAACTTTTTTCTGAACCTTTAAAATCTTTCACTTTAAATTGAGCTGTTGCAATTGCATAATACAAGGGCAAGGAAGTATTATTAATTTTAGCTGCTTTTTTAAAATCCTTGATTGCGTTCAAATAAAACTTTTCAGCCCCTTTTTCATCTTTATTTTTTTTGTGAGCTACAGCTGAATCACATTTGGCATTACCACTAGCTAAAAGAGCATTAAATAAGTCTATTGGATCGTTTTTAGGTTTTTCAGCGTCTTGAGAAAATGCTATTATCGGAGATAATAAAAATGACACTAATAATAATATAAGAAGTCGGAGTTTTTTTAACATGGTGGTAAATGTGTTTAGAACAATATTACATTTTTATTTACAATAAAATAAACTATATTTGAACTTTATTATTGTCAATAAATTTTATTTTAAAATCAGTATATAACAAAACTCCGAACTAAAATTGAAAACAAACAATAAAACTTTTATTGTTTCTAAAAGTAAGTCGTGTTTACTTTTTACAGCATTGTTTTTAGCGTTTTTTACAGGTACTATTCAAAACGCTGATGCTCAGGAAACAATTATTATTCCAAATGTATTTACACCAAACAATGACGGTATTAACGACGAATTTAAGGTTAACTTAAACGGAAATACTATAACAAGTTATCATTTAAGTATTTATGCTAATTGGGGTATTTTAATGTTTTATTCAGGAAGCCCAAATGTTAATTGGGATGGCAGAACTACTTCAGGCTCAAAGGCTTCATTTGGAACCTATTTCTATGTTTTAGAATTTAATGGTAAAAATTATAAGGGAACTATTTTGCTTTTAGAATAAATTTTCTACCGCATTAAAATAACGGAACCTGTAATATCTATGTATTCGCCATTAGACTTTTTATAACGACACATATAAACATATACTCCATTTTCACATTCTCTACCTTTATAAGTCCCTTCCCAACCATCATTTAAGTTTTGGGAATAAAACATTTGTAGCCCCATCCGATTAAATACTCTAAATTGATAATCTGTAAAATCAACATAAAGAGCTACAGGTTTAAATTCATCATTTATGTAATTCCCATTAGGTGTAAACGCATTTGGGAAAAAGATTTTAGCATCCTGATATCCTTTTGCAGTATTGGAAACACTGCTTTCAGTGAAATTGAATATATCACCTGCCCCTTCATTGGCCTCAATATAATAGGTAAAAACACCCTGACCTTGCAAAATTAGGGAAATATCATCGGTGTACGTATTCGTTCCAGAAGCTGAATAAGAAACCGTTCCAATTTGAATTGGGATAGAAACTCCGTCTATCTGACGATAAATAGTATAGGCTTGTACACCACCAGACCAAAACTCATAATCATTCCAAGTTAAGGTGTTGGTTAAATTTTTATTACTAACAACAGATAACAACATTGTTCCTGCAATGTTTGAATTTAATCCATCATTACCGCAGCTATCCACATTTATCACTTTATAATAATAACTACTACTTACAACTTCTGCTTTATTATCTGTAAATAAAATAGGAGAACTAGTACTTGCTAATACAGTTCCTATTTGTATAAAATTTGAAGAAATTGTATCTAAGGATCTCATTATTTTATACTTTTTTGAACGTGCTTTAACATCAATATGACAAACTAATTCCACTTGATTGGAGCCTATAACACTTACTTTTTGAATATAAATAAATTTTGGAGGAACGGGAGTTGCTGAATAAAAAACAACACGGTTAGAGGATACTGTTTTAGTTCCTGTAACATCAACGGCTTGAATCTTAAAATTATAATTAATATTAGGTGCTAACCCCGTAGTAGTAAATGTTAAAGTAGTTGCTGAAACAGAACCTATAATGGTATATGCTCCTGTTAGCCCTCCTGTACCCTGAAATATTACATATTTACCAACACCAGAGCTAAAATTGGTATATGCAGACCAATTTAATTTTGCATTACGATTACATATATCAGCCGTTGATGTTAAATGAATGGTACTAAAAACGGCTCCTTGTGGACTAATGTTTCCGCAAGAATCATAAGCGGCAAGCCGGTATTGTTCTGAAGCAGAGCCTGCATTAGAAGATGAATAGGTAAAACCTGTGCTATTTATTCCTGTTACTGAATCAACTGCTATCCAAGAAGCTCCATTAAATTTATAAATTGCATAACCTGCAACATCCGAAGAAGAACTAGCTTTCCAACTCATTAATGCCCTATTTAATGTATCTACACTCATGGTATCAAATAAGGGAACAGCAGGAACTATTGTATTTCGGAATACACCACCAGAAATAGATGATTTTGAAATACATCCTGATTTATCTGTTGTTTCAACGCTATAATTAATGGTTGAATTACAGATAAAAATGGTGTCAATAAAATTCAAATTTATAGATGACTTAGCCAGATTATTTTTTTTGCCAGTTAATGCCCAAACATTAGTTGGATATTCCTGATAAATAGAATATTTTGTAATGGTATCCGCCTTCATGGGGTTCCATGATAACAATGCTGTGCCATTTGCAGGATTGGTAACATTTAAAAGCATAGTATGAATAGTATCCAATGCTGGCGATAAAACAGAACCGTTACAACGTGTTTTAATAAAGTAATGTACAGGTGCAATGTTTGCTTTTGCACCAACGTGTGTATAACTTGTTTGTAAGGCAACAAATATGCTATCAAGTAACGTATACGGCCCAGCCAATGAATTTGATTTAAAAATTTGATAACTATCAAACAAACCTGTATTAACTGGAGCTAACCATTTAAGAGTAACGTCTCCATTAGCTGAAACGGAAGCACAACTCATTGCTGGTGAAGGATCACCACAAGCGGCAAAAGAAAATTTATTGGGTAAAATTAATATAAAAAGCAGAATAAGTTCTAAAGCCCTACACTTACAGATATTTGTAAGTAAATCAAAATGAACTGTTTTTGTTTTATTTTTCACCTCTAAAACATTTTATACTTATTTTTTACCAACCACCAATTCTATCATACTATTTTTATCCAAATAACTATTAGCCAATTCTCTTAACTCAGATGCAGTAATATGTTGAATCGTTGCAATATATTTGTCGAAATAATCATACCCAAGATTATACTCCATAATCCCTTTAAACCTTTCACCCATTGCAAAAGGACCATCAACACTTCTCAAAAACCTCCCTAATAAATAGTTCTTAACCAGTTTCAACTCATTCTCTTCTACAAGGTTTTCACGTAAACGATTCATTTCAAAATATATTTCATTGATGGCACTTTGACAAACCTCTACTCCTACCTCTGTTGAGATAAAAAAGTATCCTGAATTTTGCAAAGAAACCAATCCTGAACCTATTCCATACGTATAACCTTTGTCTTCACGGATATTGGACATTAAACGAGAGCCAAAATATCCTCCAAAAATGGTATTTAATATTTGTAAAGCTTGAAAATCGGAATGTGTTTTATTAAATAATACCTTACCAATACGGATTGCAGATTGCAAAGCGTCCTCCTTTTGAATAATATGAGTATTTTGTTTAGATGACTTTATTTCTAAGTCCATATTTCCTTCCAAAAGATTTACTTTTGCTGACCCCTCTTTATTCAGCCAATCATTACCCCCAAAATGCTTATCCAGCATACCTAACATTTTATCATCCACTTTACCTGACAAAATTATTTTACAATCATTTGCACGGTAAAAACGATTATAAAAATCACTTAAATGATTGCGACGGATGTTATCAAAATCTGATTCCTGAACATTTATACCGTAAGGATGTTTGGAGCCAAACAATAATTCAGAAAAATATTTACGAGCCAGATTTTCTACTTTTTGATTGTTCACATGAAATTTTTGTTTCCTGTTTCTGAGATAAGTATCCAACTCATGTTGAGGAAAAACAGCATCTTTTATAACCTGCTCTACAATGGGTAAAGTAGTTTCCAAATGTTTGTTTAAGGTATATAAAACAACGGAAGCTGTATCCTGTGTAAGTCCTGTTTCAAGAAATGCTCCATAATAATCCACCTTATCTGCAATTTCGGCAGCTGATAAGGTTGTTGTACCCTCTTCCAACATAGAGTTTACACTTGCAGCTTGCAAAGGCATAGATTGTTGGTACATACCAGCCGAAAACAAAAATTCAATCTTAATAAGTTCTTGCGTTCCTGCATTTATAGAATATACTGGTATTTTATTTCGCAAGTATTGTTCACTTGCTTTTATCATTTCTATCTTATCTACGGTTGCAAAAGCTGGCGGAGTTTTTCTATCAAGGGTTTTATTGGTCATATTTATATTAGTTAAATAATGCGGCCTAGTTAATAAACCATTTGTAAAAGAGTCAAAAATACAAAAAACATTGGGTATAAGTGTACTAAAATTTCAATTTCTGAATTAAACCAATAACGCTTTTTGTCCAAAAAAAATTATTAACTTTGGAAGCTAAAGCCAATTAAACTTGGTATTTTATTTTTTTATTACTTGATGAATAAATACAGAATTGTAATAGAGCCCGGCTCAGAAAACAGCAACTATTGGAAAGACCTCTGGAACTATCGGGGGCTTTTCTATTTTTTGGCTTGGCGCGATATTCTAGTAAGATATAAACAAACAGTTATAGGTATTTTATGGAGTGTATTGCGACCACTTATTACCATTGTTGTATTTACTATTGTGTTCAACAAATTGGGTAATTTCCCATCCGATAGCGGAGCTCCTTATGCCATAATGGTATGTGCTGGAATGTTACCTTGGCAATTTTTTTCAAGTGCTTTTAGTGAAGCTGCAAATTCGTTGATCGCTAATTCAAATTTATTGACCAAAGTATATTTTCCAAGATTAATTGTTCCTGCAAGCACAGTTATAGTGAGTATAATCGATTTCCTTATTTCATTTGTAATTTTGATCGGCTTGTTTTTCTTTTATCATTTCATACCCGATTGGCGAATTTTATTTTTACCCCTTTTCCTATTATTGGCCACTTTAACAGCCATGGGATTTGGATTATTTATTGCCGCACTTAATGTTCAATACAGGGATTTTAGATACGTTATCCCATTTATTGTACAATTTGGTTTATACATTTCCCCTATCGGTTTTAGCAGTACCATCATTTACAACAATGCTAATATCCCCGATTATTTAAAATTTATTTATGCTTTAAATCCAATGGTTGGTGTAATTGACGGTTTCCGATGGTGCATTTTAGGTGGAAGTTCGCATTTACACATACCTCAATTTATAGCATCGGTTGGCATTAGTATTTTGTTTTTATTTATAGGCATTTGGTATTTCCGAAAAATGGAAAAATCATTTGCCGATGTGATATAATTTTTGAGATGAGAAATCCTATCATAACCGTTGAAAATATCAGTAAAAGTTATATTCTGAAACATCAGAATAATGAACGTTATACAGCCTTGCGAGATGTGATTACAAATACTGCAAAATCTATTTTCACAAAGCAAACAATAATCAATAATTCAAAAGAAGAATTTTGGGCATTAAAAGATATTTCATTTGAGATTAACCAAGGCGATAGAGTTGGAATTATTGGACGCAATGGTGCTGGCAAGTCAACATTATTAAAAGTATTGAGCCGTATTGTAGCCCCTACTAAAGGTAGAATTACTATTGATGGCCGAATAGCTAGTTTATTAGAAGTAGGAACAGGATTTCATCCTGAATTAAGCGGACGAGAAAACATTTTTTTAAATGGTTCCATTTTGGGAATGAGTAAAAAAGAAATTAAAAATAAATTTGATGAGATAGTAGACTTTTCAGGAGTAGAAAAATTTTTAGATACTCCTGTGAAGCGTTATTCATCGGGTATGTATGTGCGTTTAGCTTTTGCCGTGGCAGCCCATTTAGAACCCGAGATATTAATTGTAGATGAAGTATTGGCTGTTGGCGATGCTGAATTTCAGAAAAAATGTTTAGGTAAAATGAAAGATGTTTCTAGTGAAGGTAGAACCGTTTTATTTGTTAGTCATAATATGGGCGCAATAAGTGCCCTATGCTCTACATCCATTATTTTAAATAAAGGAAAAATTGAATTTAATGGAAGTGTTGATAAGGCGGTAAAAATATATCATAATATACAAACTACAAATAAAAATCAAGTATATACTTCTCAAGGAATAAATAAAGAAATTTTTATTAGTGAAACGTATTTGAAAAATTCAGAAAATGAAAATACTCTTGCGTTTTCTCATGATGAGCCAGTGTATGTGGTAATAAAGTTTTATGCTAATATTTTATTAGATGATTTGTTACTTAGTATTTCGGTTTCTGATTTTGAAGATAGAAAAATTTTTTCTTCTGAAGTACTCATTAGTAAAGTTTTATCTGTCGATAAAAAATTTGGCGAAGCTATATTAGAAATTCCCTCTGTTTTTTTAATACCAAATGATTATAAATTAAATGTTGGAATCCATATTCCCAATTTACAAGTTTTTGATTTTATCGAAAATATTTGCTCCTTTTCAATAGTTGATAATGGCTCTGAATTTTCAAAATATGTTGGAACAGATATTGGTTGTGTTTTTTCACAAAGTAAATGGGCTATAATTTAAAAGAAATGAATTGTAAAATTTGTAATCACACATCAATCCCCATTTTTCAAGCAAAAGTTTTGAATAAATATGATGTAAATTATTATCAATGTACTAATTGTAAATTTATACAAACAGATAAGCCATTTTGGCTAAAAGAAGCCTATCAAAGTGCAATCACAGCGTTAGACATTGGTTTGATTAGCAGAAACATTTATCTTCAAAAAGAAGTTTCATCGATATTGGATGTATGTTTCCAAAACGCCAATGTTATGTTAGACTATGGCGGTGGTTATGGTATGTTTGTAAGAATGATGAGAGATTTGGGATATAACTTTTACAGGCAAGATATTTATTGCGAAAATTTGTTTGCAAACTACTTTGATTTTGTTGATTGTCCCGTAAAAAAAGTAGATATACTTACTACTTTTGAAGTATTTGAACATTTAGAAAATCCAATAGAAGAAATAGAAAAAATGTTTCATTTGTCCGATACTATTATTTTTTCTACGGTCTTGATTCCTCCAGATATAAACAAGTTTGGTAACTGGTGGTATGTTTCTCCACTAATTGGACAACACATAGCATTTTATGACCTTATTACTTTGAAATACCTAGCAAATAAGTTTGGGAAAAATTTATATTCTAATGAAAACAACCTGCACCTACTTTCATCCAAAACCCTTACTCCCGAAATTGTAAAAAAAGCATTTGGTCTTAACAAAAAAACAATAGTTCAAAAAATTGCTAATGCAGTATTAAATAAAATTACACCTGTTAAACTCAAACAATCCTTATTGCAAAAAGATTATCAATTTATTGAAAACCAATTATTAAAAAAAAACAATTAACCATCCATACGTTAAAATGATAACTAATTTTTATGTAAAACTGGTTAAAAAAATGTATTCACTTTTAGAAGGTTTGATATTTAAACAGTCTTCCTTTTTTATAAAAAAAAATACACTATTAATACTCCGGTTAGATTCAATTGGCGATTATATACTATTCCGAAATTTTATTGAAGTTATAAAAACATCCGAAAAATATAAAAACTACAAAATAACTTTATGTGGAAATTTTTGGTGGAAAGATTTAGCTGAAAATCTTGACATAAATTATATTGACAAATTTATATGGGTAGATTATACTAAAATGAATGATTTCAAATATAGATTTGAAATATATAAAAAAATACATTCTCAAAACTTTGAAGTATTAATCCATCCTTCATTTTCTAGAGATGCTATTAGTGATGGTATTGTTATACATAGTGGAGCGAAACAAAAAATTGGATACAATGGGGATTTTGTTAACTTAAATAAATTGCAAAAAGATACAAATGATAAATCCTACACCCATTTAATACCATCATTATCTAAATATAAATTTGAATTTTATCGAAATCGTGACTTTTTTGAACAATTATTATCACAACAAATACACCTTCTTAAACCAGAAATTAAGCATACTCCAACAATTGAAAATAAAATTATTATTTGCCCTGGAGCAAAAGACGCTTTTAGACGTTGGGATCCAAAAAAATTCGCACAATTATGTGATAGCTTAAAAGCCGAATTTCCATTGGATGAATTTACTATCTGCGGCTCCAAACAGGATAGTATTTTAGCCACAGAAATCATTAATAATTCAAACATTCATTTTACTGATTTAACTGGAAAACTTAACCTAATTGAGTTAATCCAAATTATTGCGCAAGGTAAACTAGTTGTAACAAATGATTCGGGACCTTTTCACATTGCAGTGGCTTTAGGTAAAAAAGTAATTTGTATTTCAAACGGTAATAATTATGGGCGATTTAGCCCCTATCCAAAGCAAATGAATACCTATAGCATGGTTATTTATCCATCTCAACTATTAGCATTTACTGAAGAAGACCGACTTGAAAAATTTTGCAAAGAAGTAAAAAATATTGATATTAATGAAATTGAGCCCATACACGTTTTTATTGAAATAAAAAAAATGTTTTTTTAATAAATAGGATGACTAAATTATCAATTATAACAATTAATTATAACAATGCTAATGGCCTTGAAAAAACAATAAAAAGTGTTATTAATCAAGCTTTTACTAACTATGAATATATTATAATTGATGGCGGTTCAACCGATAAAAGTGTTGCTATAATTAAATCTTATAGTGAACAAATAAACCATTGGGTTTCTGAAAAAGATAGAGGTATTTACCATGCCATGAACAAAGGAATTTTGAAGGCAACTGGCGAATATTGTTTGTTTTTAAACAGTGGAGATTCCTTAGTTAACGAATCAATAATTAAAAATGTTTTTGACTTGGAAAAGTCGCAGGATATTTTATATGGCGAATTGGAATTTACACATAAAGATACAAAAAAAAATATTGTAAAACGACCTGTAAAAATAGACCGTTATCACATGTTCCATGATAATATTTGGCATCCCGCCAGTTTTATAAAAAGGGAACTTTTTAACTCGATAGGTTTATATAACGAACAATATAAAATAGCAGCTGATTATGATTTTTTTTTTAATGCCCTTGTGATAAAAAAAGTATCCAGCATTTATATTCCATTTTCAATTTCGGTTTATGATACAGAAGGAATAAGTAGTTTGCCATCAAATTTCCAACAAGTGAGTATGGAACGAAATGCTATTCATCATTCATATTTAACCACTAATGAAATTTGTTACATGAATAATTTGAGAATAATTAAAAATAAAAAAACAGCAAAATTACTTTCTAATATGCCAATTATGAATAATATATTTAACTGGTTGTTAAGCATCTATTCAAAATTAAGGAACTAAAAAACATGCCAATTCAAACAAAGCAAAACAATATCACTTTTTTTTCGCCTAGCATGAAACGCACAGGTTCCGAAATTGTATTGTTTAATTTGTTAACTAAATTATTGCCACAGTTTCATGCCAAATTGATTTCTAAATATAAAGGAGAATTAAGCAAAATGCTACCTATTCAAATAAAAAGTGAATATCTCTATAAAAGCCCTTCTATAAACTTATACTGCCGAATTAGAAATCGAATTTATCGACAGTTTTTTTTACAAACTAAATTATCTAAACACATTAATTCTATTTGGTATATAAATACAATTTCTTTACCCGATATTGTTAAATACGCTGAGCATCATAAAATAAAAACAATATTGCATTTACATGAATTGGAACAGCGATTTGCTTTTTTAAATGAGCATGAAATTAAACTATTGGTTAACTATCCTTTTTTAATTATTGCCAATTCAAATACCAGTAAAAAAGTATTGAACTCTTACGGAAGAAAAAAAAATATTGAAATATGTTATCCTGCCATTGATACAAAAAGTATTATAAAAAACAAGCAAGTGTATTACGATTATAGAAAAAAATTAAACATTGCATCCAACTCATTTTTGTGGGTAATGTGCGGAACACTTGATGAAAATAAAAATCCATTTTTATTTATTGAAATTGCAGCAGAAGTTTGTAAATCACAACCTAATACTTTATTTATGTGGATTGGTAGTACTCCTGAAATGGCAATTATGGAGAGTTGTCAAAAAAAAACACATGAACTCGGGTTAACGAATAAAATAATATGGCAAACAAATGATTCAACTAATTATTATAATTATTTTAATTGTGCTGATGGTTTTGTTCTCACTTCTAAAAAAGAATCTTTTTCACTAGTAACAATAGAAGCCCTAATTTTAGAACTACCTATAGTTGCTCAAAATTGTGGAGGCGTAAAGGAAATTTTAGGTAATGATATAGGTAGAATTGTTGAGGAAATAAATAATCCCAAAAAAATGGCTGAGGAAATTATAAAATTCATGTTGGGTGATAATATTATAGATATTGAAAAAGGTAAGCTAAGAGCTTATGAATTTGATATTGTAAAAGGTGCAGAAAAATGGAATAATATCTTAATAAACTATTTGCAGTAACATGAAATCTATTTGTTTATTTAGTAGTTATTTTAATCAAACAGTAATACCTTATTACATTAGGTTTTATCTGGAAAACTTATTGCCCCATTTTTCTGAGATTGTTTTTATTACTAACGAAAAGAGTTTAGATCAAACATCTCTCTCTTTCTTAAAAGACAAAAAAATTCAACTACTATATGTTACTAACGAAGGCTATGATTTTGGAATGTGGTATAAAGCATTACAAAAAATTGATGCTACTCAGTATAAAAAAATAGCCTTTGTAAATGACTCTTCTATTTTATTTACCAAGCTTGATAAATTTATAAAATGGTGCGATAATAATGAAAGTGATTATTTAGGAATATCGGAATCAAATGCTGTTTCCAAACACCTTCAATCCTATTTTTTAATTGTAAAAAACAATGCAATACCATTGGTTATAAACTATTTTAATACAGTAGGTATACTTAAAAATATAAAAGATGTAATTGTAAATTATGAAATTGGACTAAGTACTTATTTATTAAGTAATGGAATTAAATTAAACGCTTATATAAAAAACGAAAACTATCCTGGTGAGTTTAGCCCATACTACTATTTTATTTATAAATATTTAGAACAAGGTTCACCTGTAATAAAAAAAAAAATTATTTACAGATCCTATAGAAAAGATGAATTATTTACATTGGCAAGGATGAACTTTAATATAAATCAAAAAAAATACATTTATTTTATTACACAGTTATACCCTGTTTCAGTATTAATTAATTTTGATAAGGTTACTCAAGATTTCCCATTAGAACTGAATAGCTTTCAAGTTATTATTTATAATATTAAAAGATTGGGAATCCAAAGTTTTAGAAAGTTGAAAAGTAAATTACAAAAATGACAACAACCCCTTTAGTTAGTATTTGCATCCCAACTTATAATGGTGAAAAATATTTGAAAGAATGTTTAGATAGTATAGTATTTCAATCATTTAAAAACATTGAAATTATTATAGTTGATGATCAGTCGACAGATGCTACAACCAATATTATTAGTACTTATCTAACAGATAAAAGAATTCATTTATATACAAACGATACCAATTTAGGACTTGTTGGTAATTGGAATAAATGCCTTGAGATGGCAAATGGAGAATGGATAAAATTTGCTTTTCAGGACGACATTTTAACTACTGATTGTATACAATTAATGTTAGACGCTGGCTCCAACCATTCTTTTGTTGTTTGTAATCGAGAATTTATTTTTGAGGACTCTGTTTCGACAGCTATTAAGGATTATTACAACAATCAACTACTAACTTTAAATACACTTGTTAAAAGCAACAAAAACATTACATTATCAGGTAAATACATTTCAAATCTTTCGGCTTCTTATATCGCCATTAACTTTATTGGCGAACCTACTGCCGTTTTATTTAAAAAAAAATGGGTACAAAAAATAGGTACTTTTAACGTTAATTTATCTCAAATATGTGATTTGGAATACTGGTTAAAAATTACAACCCAAAACGGATTAGTTTTTATCCCTAAAAAGTTAGTTAGTTTTAGAATACATCAAAATTCAACAACATCATATAATATTAAAAATAATAAAAGTATTTTAGACCCACTAATTTTAAGTTATGAATTACTTTTTAATAGTAGTTTTGAATCTTTTAGGAAATCAATAAGTACTATTAAAAAACAACGTTTAATTTTATATTTAAAAGTAAAATTATATGAAATTCACCAATTAAAATCAACGCCTGAGTACACCAATTTCATAAATATACTTTTACTAAAACATCCGCTTTTAAAGCAATATGATAATACATCGGTATTTACGAAGATAATTTACAATATACTGATACTAAAACGAAAATTTTAATTAATTATTTTTAAATGACCGACATTTCTATTATAATTGTTAATTACAATGTTAAAGATTTGCTTTTACAATGTATTAAATCTATTTATTCAAATAGAAACGAAACATTGACTATTGAAACCATAGTAATTGATAATGACTCAAAAGACGATAGCGTTAATGCTGTATTACAAGAGTTTCCCCAAGTTATTTTAATAGAAAATAAATTTAATGCTGGATTTTCCTCTGCTAATAATCAAGGAATAAATATAGCAAAGGGGGAATTTATTTTTTTATTAAATCCCGATACTGAAATTATAGGAGATGCCTTATTTCAGCTGTTTAACTACATAAACAACAATAAATTATGTATACTTGTTGCTCCTCAATTATTAAACTCCGACAAGTCAATACAACCTTCTGCATGGAAAAATCATAGTGTTATTGATTTAATAATTGAAACATTTTATTTGCATACTTTTTTTGATTTTATAAATTATCCTATTTCAAAACTTGAAACAACTTTTGAAACAAAAACCTTATCGGGTGCGGCTTTGTTTTTTAGAAAAAATATTTTTGATACCATTGAGATGTTGGATGAAAACTTATTTTGGATGGAAGATATAGATTTGTGTTTTAGAGCACAACAACAAGGTGCTATTATGTATTTGAATACTGCGCAAATAATACATCACAGTGGACAAAGTCAAAAAAAAAATTACAACATTGCAATATCTAATCAATTACTAAGCAAGTTAAAATATTACAAAAAACATGCAACAATTATTAGCAGTATTGTTGCAAATATTACCTGTTTTATTTTTATTATTACACGACTTTTTATATTCTCAATATTAATGCCCATTAAGGAAATATATAAATTAAAAGCAAAAGCGTACTTTTATAGTTTAAACCGCTTTTGTAAATATATTTTTTTTAACAATAATAACATCCGATAATTGAAAACGAAAGTTCTAATGCTTTCAGATATTAATTCTGCTCATACTCAAAAATGGGCTATTGCGCTTTCTCAAAATGAATTAGAAATTGCTATTTTCAGCCTTTCTAATTCAACATGTGATTGGTATTCAGAATACAATATATCCTTATTAAGCTCATCAAACATTAGCTCTAACACCTTTTCCTCAATTTTATTTTCAAAATTGAGTTATTTAAAATTAATACCGGCATTAAAAAAGGCTATCACTAACTTTAAACCAGATATTATTCATGCCCATTATGCAAGCAGTTATGGTTTAATGGGTATGTTAACAAAGTTTCACCCATTTATTTTATCCGTGTGGGGAAGTGATGTTTATGATTTTCCAAATAAAAATTATTTGAACAAATTAATTTTAAAATATAATCTAAAAAAAGCAGATAAAATTCTGTCAACAAGCAATGTTATGGCTATAGAAACAGCCAAATACACTTCAAAAAAAATTGATATCACTCCATTTGGAATTGACTTAAATATATTTAAACCTCAATACATCAATAATTTATTTAATCCAAATGATATTGTTATAGGTACAATTAAATCACTTGAAAAAAAATACGGAATTGATTATTTATTAAAGTCATTCAAGTGTTTAAAAGATAAATATCCAAACTTACCTTTAAAATTATTGATAGTTGGAGGAGGTTCGCAAAAGGATGAATTACTTACTTTAGCTAACGCTTTAAATATTAATGAAGACACTATTTTTACAGGAAAAGTAGACCAAATAGCAGTACCTATATACCATAATATGTTATCCGTTTATGTATCACTTTCAATATTAAATAGCGAAAGTTTTGGAGTTTCGGCCATTGAGGCTTCGGCATGTGAAAAGCCTGTTGTTGTTTCTGATGTAGATGGATTTAAAGAAGTAGTTGAACACAGGGTTACAGGAATTATTGTTCCAAAATGTAATATTGAAGAAACAGTAAAAGCTATTGAATTTTTTATTTTAGATAAAGACCAATCTTTAAAATTTGGTTCAAATGGAAGAATACGTGTAAGTAAATTATATAACTGGGAAGATAATTTACAATCAATGATTCAAATTTATAAAAACGTATTAATTTCAAAGATTTGAAAATATTAATACTTACTCAATATTTTCCACCCGAAGTAGGTGCTCCTCAAAACAGATTATATGAGCTGGCTGTGCGTTTACAACAAAAAGGAGCTGATATAAGTATTCTTACTGCTATGCCTAATTATCCGCAAATGGCAATTCATAAGGAATATAAAGGCAAATTTTACGATTTTGAGGATATGAATGGATTACACGTTCATCGTACCTGGATATATGTAAGTAAAAGTAAAAGCATTATTAAACGATTAATAAATTATTTTTCGTTTGTTAAAACATCCTTTTGGGTTGGATTATTCAAATTAAGTAAGTTCGATTACATAATATGTGAAAGTCCTCCCCTATTTTTAGGTATTACTGCTTATGCACTAAAAATTATAAAAGGTGCAAAACTAATTTTTAATGTTTCTGACCTTTGGCCAGAAAGTGCTGAAAAATTAGGCTTGGTAAACAATAAATTTTTCCTAAAATCTGCTACTGTTTTGGAGGAATTTTTATATAAAAAATCTGACCTCATCAGCGGACAAACACAAGGTATCGTTCAGAATATTTCCTCCCGATTCCCTAATAAAAAAGTATATTGGTTGCCCAATGGTGTTGATTTAAACTATTACAAAACAGACACCATTACTACCAACTGGCGCCTAGATAATAAATTTTCAGATGATGACTTTCTACTTATTTATGCTGGCATCATTGGTCATGCACAAGGATTAGAGGTTATACTAAATGCTGCAAACGAATTAAAGCAGCATCCAAAAATAAAATTTATTATTGTTGGTAGTGGTCCTGAAAAAGAAATGCTACTTCAATTAAAAGCAAAATTAAACACTCACAATGTATTGTTTTTTGATGCCGTAACAAAAAAGGAAATGCCTGCAATAATTGCTGCTGCCAATGTTGCAGTAATACCACTCAAACGATTAGATCTGTTTAAAGGCGCAATTCCGTCTAAAATATTTGAAAATCTGGCAATGAAAAAACCAATTTTATTGGGTGTTGAAGGTGAAGCAAAACAATTATTTATTGATGAAGGTAACTGCGGACTAGCATTTATTCCTGAAGATGCGAATGATTTAGCCAACCAAATACTAATATTATTTAATAACCAAAATACATTAAAACAATTGGGAGAAAACGGATACCAATATGTAGAGAAAAAATTTACCCGAGATAAAATAGCTAACGAATTTTGGGAGTTTATCAACTCAAATAAATAAAATATGTCGCGAATTGAGTTCCACAAACAAGCACATTATTTCCTTGCCTTGGCTATTGCCTTTTGCTTGCCTTTTGCACAACTTACACCAATATTTATTGCTTCAATGCTTGTAAATTGGATTGTTGAAGGGGATTTTAAAAATAAATTTATTGCTATATCCAAAAATAAACTTGCTCTAATTTTTATGCTTTTTTATGGAATGCATTTATTAGGCATGATTTATACTCAAAATACAAATTCGGGCTGGTTTGATCTCCAAGTAAAATTATCATTATTGATATTTCCTTTAGTACTAGCAAGTAGCCCTTTAACAAAGGAAAATGCACGAACTGTATTTTTTGCGCTTATTTTAGGTGGGCTTGTTAGCTCACTTATCTTATTAGGTAGAGCAACCTATCATTATCTGTATTTAAACAATAATTGTTTTTTTTATTCGGCATTTTCATTCATGCTACATCCTAGTTATTTATCATTGTATTTATGTGTTGCTATAGCTTGGATGTTGGTAGGTATTTCACAAAAAAGTTTTACCAACAAATGGTTTTCAAATGGTATTGCAATCATTTTAATTGTATTTTTTTCTATTATAAATGTGTTATTATCCTCTAAAATGGGCTTAATAACTACAATTTTAATTCTTCTAGGATTTTTGATCTATTATATTGTTCGTCATAAAAAATACACCTTAGGCTTTAGTGGAATTGCACTAATTGCCATTTTAATGTATTCTGTTTTTAATTATGTACCAGCAGTAAGAGATAGGATAAACAACGCAATTACTTCGCTAACAACACCTTCGGCAAACCAAACAGATTCTGAAAGTACAGCTGTAAGATTATTAATTTGGAAAGCTGCTAATCAGGTAATTTCTGAAAATTTTTATTTAGGAACAGGTACTGGAGATTTGAAAGATAAATTAATGAACGAATACCAAAAACGTGGAATGACAGGCGCTATAGAACATAAATTAAACACACATAACCAATATTATCAAGTTTTAGTAAGCCTTGGTTGGATAGGATTTACTGTATTTTTGCTAAGTTTATTAACTCCTTTAGTTGTTGCTTTTAGAACCTCCAATAGTATTTATGCTATATTCTTATTGATAATTATTTTAAATTTTATTCCAGAATCAATGTTTGAAACACAGGCTGGTGTAATGTTTTATGCGTTTTTTAATTCATTGCTTTGTTTTAGTAATAACAATTCGTCAATCAATAATTCGTAATTCGTCAATCCTATGATTCCATTTTCACCTCCTCATATCGATCAAAAAATAATTGATGAAGTAAATAAAGCGCTTCTATCTGGTTGGATAACTACTGGACCACGAACCAAATTATTTGAGAAAGAACTTACAAAATATTGCGGTAATAAGGCTACATTGTGTTTAAACAGTGCTACAGCCGGATTAGAAATTATATTACGTTGGTTTGGAGTAAAAGAAGGTGATGAAGTTATTTTACCGGCATACACCTACTCTGCAACAGCCAATGTAATTATACATTGTGGAGCTACGCCTGTATTTGTAGATGTAAATGCAACTGATTTTAACATTGCCATCGACCAAATTGAAAAAGCTATTACGCCTAAAACAAAAGTGATAATGCCCGTTGATTTTGGCGGATACCCTTGTGATTATGAAACTATTAACGCATTAGTATTAAAGTATAAAAACACGTTTATTGCCGAAACAAATGAACAAAAAATGCTTGGTCGCATTTTAATTTTATCAGACTCGGCACATTCTATTGGCGCATCCTATAACGGTAAAAAAACAGGTGCTTTAACTGACGTTTCTGTATTTTCTTTTCATGCTGTTAAAAACTTAAGTACAGCCGAAGGTGGTGCAATTGCATTAAACTTGCCCGAACCTTTAAACAATGAAAATATATATCAAGAACTTTGCATAAAAACGCTGCACGGTCAAAATAAAGATGCTTTAGCAAAAACTCAAAAGGGAAATTGGCGATACGATATTGTGGAAGCTGGTTATAAATGTAATATGACGGATATTGCAGCTGCTATTGGACTTGTAGAATTAGAGCGTTACGACAATGATACTTTAAAAAATAGAAAACATATATTTGAATTGTATGATACAGCATTTTCAAGATACGATTGGGCTCAATTACCCATCCATAAAAGCAAAAACAAAATAAGCTGTTATCATTTATATGCCCTAAGAATAAAGAGAATAACAGAAATACAACGCGATGCTATTATCAAAGAAATTTTTGATAAAGACGTTTCTGTAAACGTACATTTTATACCGGTTCCCATGATGAGTTATTACAAAGGTTTAGGTTACAACATAAAAAATTATCCTGTCACATTTGATAATTATTCGAGAGAAATATCATTGCCTGTTTATTACGATTTAACGGAGGAGCAAATTAAAAGTGTAATTGATGCAGTAATTCAATCGGTAGAAAAAGTGTTAATTATAAAGATTTAAGTAATACCCCCTCTCCTTTAGGAGAGGGGATTAAGGGGTGAGGTATGAAACGCATATTCGACATATTATTTTCAATAATAGGACTAGCATTACTAATGCCGATATTCCTTCTGTTGGCTTTATTAATATTATTAGATTCTAAAGGAGGAATTTTTTACAAACAAATTAGAGTTGGAAAAAATGGGAAGGATTTTCTTCTTTTAAAATTTCGTTCTATGAAAACCGATGCCGACAAAAAAGGATTACTTACTGTTGGTGGAAATGATAGTAGAATTACCCGTATTGGATATTACATTCGTAAATACAAATTGGATGAATTGCCTCAATTAATTAATGTACTCAAAGATGATATGAGTTTAGTTGGTCCCAGACCTGAAGTAAGAAAATATGTTAGCCTTTACAACTCAGAACAACAAAAGGTATTGAATATAAAGCCTGGTATTACTGATTATGCGAGTATTGAATTTAGTAACGAAAATGAAATATTAGGTAAAGTAAGTAATCCTGAACAAGTTTATATAAATGAAATAATGCCTGCTAAACTACAACTGAACTTAAAATATATTAGAGAGCAAAGTATGATAACAGATATAAAAATCATATTACGAACAATTTTAAGGATTATCAATTAAAAAGTCTGGCAGTGTAAATTAAACTGTTTAATACCAAGCTGAATTATAAATTAGTCCAAAAAGAGTTCTCAAAAATATGCAATGTACTGGTTTAGAAAGCACAAAACTGTCGGCTACCATAAATGCTCAGAAACGAGCAAGGTCATGTAATACCATCCTCTTTAGGGCGAATTATAACGAACCTTTGTAAGTAAGTGCTAACTCCATACTTCCTTTGCTGTTACTTGCTGTTCTAAGCTTAGAAACATTAATATCATAACAAAATGAAACTAATAAAGTTTTTCGTAGCTCAAATCCAAATATAGTTACAAAGGCATCTTTATAACGCAATTGGGTGCCGGCAAACAAGGCAATTGAGTTTTTACTTTCGGTTTTATCATCTCTTTTAGAGCCTATATCAATACGATTATTTTCTCTAAATGCGCCACCACTTAACTCAATTACATATCTAACCAAACCTCCTAAATCAATCTCGGTATAAGGTCCTTGTTTCATAAATAAGAGTTGAGGTTGAATAAAAATAGGTTTATCTTTCAATTTAAACTGACTGCTATTGTGTACTACTATTTTTGCATATAATTTATCGGTTCCATAAAATGATTTTTTTGGCTGGTTTACATGAAATACCGCAACACCTGTGCTGGTTTTAAAACCAGTAAGTTTTGCCGAATAATTCCATAACAAACCGGCTGAAGCGTCCATATAGGAATATGATTGAGATAGCAGACTTTCTCCAGAAGAAAGTCCTTGGTCATAAGAAATTCCATTGTACTGGCTATCCCATTTTAAATCAGCAGTATTGATGCTGTTTTGCCCGAAGCCATATTGTAATCCTGCAATAAAATTATTGTTATCGTTTACTTTAAGATTGTACGAAACCGATAGGTTGGCAAGTGTTTGTGTCATCATTGATTTGCCGGACTTATCATTAAAAAAAGAAAGACCAAGTCCTAATTTTTTTTTAGCTAATGAAAAATCTACACTGGCAAATGCCGTTTTGTATGGAGTGGAGATACTTTTCCATTGGTTCTTATAATTGGTAGATAATCGGTAAATACCTGAAAAGTTGCCCGTATTTGCAGGATTTATAGAAAGAGGAGAAAAATAAAATTGAGAAAAATGAATGTCTTGAGCATTCAAAATTAAGGATGAATTTATCCCGAATAATAAAACACTAACCCCAACAATTATTTTTTTCGCTCTACACTTCTTCATATTATCTTACAAGAGAAACATCTCCTTTTTGATTTATCGTTGTATCGTCAAACAAGGTGGCATTCATATACCAAACATAAATGCCCGATTCAGCTTCCTTGCCATTATACGTTCCATTCCACCCTATTTCAGGACTTGTGGTTTCAAAAACCTTTTCTCCCCACCTATCATAAATTGTAAAACTTAATTTTCTAATACCTTTCCCTCTAACAAAAAACACATCATTCAAGCCATCTCCATTTGGAGAAAAAATATCAGGAACAAAAATATTTACAGGGTCTAATAAACATAAATCAATGCTTTTGTCGGAAGGGCAATTTCCAATATTTTCAACATGTAATTTCATTTTATATTCACCTGGTTGAGTTAAAACTATTTTAGGATTACTACCTTTAATATAAGGCAGAGTATCGCCATTGCTTAACTCCCAAAAACCGTGTGTAGCGCCTAAACTTAAATCTATAAATGTTACTGTATTTTGAGTAAAAGGTATGCAAGGTAAATTGGGATTAACAGAAAAAAGAGAACTGATAAGTCCGTAACCGGGAATAGTAACTAGTGAATCGTGAAAACAGCCAGTAGCTATATCAGTTACTTTAACAGAATAGCTAGCGCCGGCAATTCCGTTTATAGAATCGCCTGCATGAATAGGAGTGGTAGACCACGAATAGGAATATTTACCAGTTCCTGTAACTACCACAGCGGCTGTTCCTTTTTTACCATTGCAATTGATTGGTGAAGTCGTAAATTTTAAACTAAAATCAGGGTTCACTATTATTCTAGCCGTGTCAACCTTATTGTCTGAACAACCATCTGAACTTATTATGGTGTAAGTTGTGGTGGTTTTAGGACTAACAACATGCGTGTTGGTAGAAAACAATCCATGACTCCATGTTTGTTTTTGACTAACAACGGTTGGGTCGCCACCCGAAGAAACAACATTTATTTTTGCGCCATCACCTTTGCAAATAGGATTATTGGTTACCGTAACAGTAGATGTAATAGCTGGCGAAACAACAATGGTTATTGAATCGACAGTATAACATGGTCCGGTACCAAAGGAGTATACAAATTTATGTAATCCCGCACCAGCCTTGGAAGGATTGAATTTATTAGCAACAATGCCTTTACCGATTAACTTACCTCCTGCCGGAACTAAAGAAACAGGAAAATCGGTATTTGTATAACAATATTTTGCAATTAAACCTCCAATTTTTGCTGCTTTAAATAGGTATACAGTAACGTTTATAGTATCTATACAACCTCCTTTATTGGTATATGAAATTGGAAATGTTCCTAATCCACTAGAATCAGGATCAAATAATCCTGTTAAAGAATTTACAATTCCTTGCCCTTTCCAATTAGCATTAAAACCTATAGGATCCAGAATAAACGCCGGGCGGGTGTTACAAACAGTAGTATCAGAATAACTTAATTTAGAAGGATAAACAACCATTTTAATAAAATCGGAACAGGTATTTGAAGTATATGTAATTGTGTGAATTCCTTCGCCAGCAACAGTCGGATTAAAATAATAATCATTCACTACTTTGGTAACTCCCGAACCTGCCCATACTCCCGGCCAAGGATAATTTTTTGTACTGTTCCAATCTAACTTTATTGGCAATTGATTATCACAAAAAAACAATGAATCTTTAATAATATTTGTTTTTGATATATAGTCCAATACCGTATCGGTACAACCATTAGGTGCTGTATAAATCAATGTATCTGTAAAATCAAAACCCTGAATTCCTGGATTATACGTTCCTAGAGAGTCATTTACCAATCCACTAGGCTTATTGTTGCTTGTACCTCCAGATGACCAGATACCTCCTGCAGGTGTTGCCGGTGTTATGGTTTGCAAGGGTTGAGAAGGACAATAAGCAAAATCCCAACCTGCAAAAATAGGCTTCACATAAATATGTGCTGTATCCATACAACCATGCAGTTTATAATAATAATTATGAAAACCTGAACCTGCTTTTGAAGGATCAATTACTCCATTGATTGTATCAATAATACCCGGTGCAGGAACCCATCTTCCGCCCGGCGGAGATACCGTCATGGTATATGTTTTTGAAGATTGACAAATAGTATCGGTAGCATTGCTGATTGCTAAAGGCTGCACAAATACCTGTTTAAAATCGGAACAGCCATTTGAATACGTATAAGTAACAGTATACGTTCCGATAGTTGTAGGGTTAAAAACACCAGCTGCTGTAACACCGCTATATCCCGACCAAGTACCTCCTGCAGGATTAAAACCTGATAACGAAAATGCAGATGCTCCGGGACAAGCAGCTTCATCTTTACCTGCATCCATAGGCAATACAGTAAGTGAAATAGTATCACTGCATAAGCCATTCAAACTATAATTGATAACATGTGTACCTTGTCCGGCAGTATCAGGGTCAAATGTCCCCTGTATGCTATCTGTAATGCCCTTTCCTCTCCATGTTCCTCCAGCAGGAACAGCAGTTAAATTAAAAGGCGTATCCGACTGGCACAATGGATTAGTTGAAGGCGGAGTGATTTTGGGATTGATAACAGTTATTGTAATACTGGAAGTATAAATAGTAGTTAAAGGGGCTGATGTTGACTGTACACCCAACGTATAAGTTGTTGTTGTTGGCGGAGAAACAATGTGAGTTGAAACATTTGATAATGCGTGACTCCAATAATAATTATAAGACAAACAGGAATTAATAATAGCCTCCAATTTAACATTTCCTCCTGCGCAAATAGTATCGTTTGGTGTAGCCTTAATGTTTACAATTAAAGGACAATCATATATAGTAAATGAATTATTAACCGTAAATGTCCATATACTATCACAGTTATCAGGCATATTGATGGTAAATGCTACATTATAATTACAACTTTGTGTAAGATTTGTGCTCAACTGTAACCTCACATTATTGGTACTATCCCCAACACAAGTTATTGCTGTTGCTTTTGTAACTATGGGATTAATAGGTCCTGTTAATTTGAAAGCCGCCGCATATACTGAATCACATTTTATATATTTACTTAAAGCAATATCTACAAATGTTGTACTGCAACTTGGAGTTGGCAAAATACTAATATTTGGTGGTACAGGAGGCACTACGGTTGATGTCCAACGGGCAACCCAGCCTCTGTCAGTTAAAGTAAAACCTGATTTAAAAATAATTGTCAAACACCCATTAGCAACAATTCCTGTGGGTTTATTGTTACCTGTAAATTTACCAATCAATGTTCCCGAACTTATGGTATTACCATTATAAAACATTAATGTGTCACTATATGGTGCTGGATTTTCTATTTGAAAATCCAGAAAGGACATGGTAATTGTTCCACCCGTACAAATACGAAATGTATCCCTTGCACTATTTTCATAATTTCCACTGGGAGTCCCATTACCACTATCTTGAAACTCTCCTTTACAAAGCGTTACAGTAGTATCGATACCCTGCGGCATTTTAAAGATGGTTAACTGCGAGTAGATTGGCTGCCAGCTCAAAAAAAGTAAAAAAAGAAATAAAATAATAGATTTTTTTTTTAACATATAGTAATAACCTTTTAAAATCCATGTATAAATTAGGTGGGAACCTAAACATTTATGATTATTAAATGTCTAAAAATAAAATCAAAAATACAAATAAAGAAGTGTATTTATTGGTTTTTTTTTAATAACTATATACAAATAAAGGGTAATAAATAGAAGATAATGTGAATAGGAATTGAATATCAACTAATAGGTTGTTGATAAATTAGTAGAAAATAGCCCAAATCTAAGATGTACAAACTGTGCCATATTTAGATAATAATAAAAGGAAATCGGTAACATTTATAATTCCATCACTATTTATATCTTCAGAACAAATGCAAGATGTGCCATATTTGCCTATTAACAGAAGAAAGTCAGAAACATCAACTACCCCATCCCTATTAAAATCTCCTTGTATTTCTTTTATTTTAACAATAACAGGAGTTGATACTGAAGAGCAACCATTTATATCTGTTATATTTACTAAATAGCTCCCAGCAGAATTTACTGAAATTACTTGACTTGTTGAGCTATTTGACCAGATATACGTTTTACCTGAACCGCCTGATACACTTAATACAACTGAACTACCAGGACAAATAGTTGTGGAACCGCTTGCAGAAACCGTATTATTGGGAGGAGGTATAACAATAACTTTTGTTACATTGGTATTATAACTATTACCATTACACAAATTTTTTATAGTTGCATAATATGTTCCTGAATTAGAAACTGTAATATTTGAAGTGGTATGCCCTGTTGACCATAAATATGTATTACCAGTTGCTACTGGAGCATTTAATAACAAGGATTCACCTTGACAAATATTTGTTACTATCTTTATTACACAAGGTTCACCATTTAAAAATGCTTCTATTGAATTTATTTCTCCCAATTTTATACCCCTTCCTAAAAGTAAATTAAAATTAATTGAAGCTAATGATATATTCTTTTTTATAGGATCCATACTAAAAGAAGAAAATCTTAATATACTATCTCCCAAGCTGTAATTTGATATGGCCGATAAGGATGGTTGATGAACGATTAATGTATTATAGTGGAATTTTATCAAATCAAATTTCAACGAAAAATCTATAGAATAAATAGTATCCACAGAAGAAATTGAAATTGGAAATTGTAAAGTATTGCCTACCATTGTTGCTTGAGAAAGGTTAAAAATGAGCGTATCCGCAGAATTAATATTTGTTGGAGTTGCAAATGCATTGTTTATAAATAATATAAACGCTAAATTAAATAAGAGAGATTTCATATTTTATATTTTTTCACTAAAAGTAACAGTAGTATATATCCTTAATATGAATCCCAGGTAATTTTTAAATGAAATGTATGTAAATAAAACAACAAGAAATTAAGCTGCTAAAAACTCCAATAATAAAAAAGATCTAAAAATAAAATAAAAATATAATGTATCATTGATTAGTTATAGCAGAGGTATTTAGTTCATAACTCCAATGCCCAACTTAACCTTTCAATTTAATAGATAAAGTTTAAACCGCCTTTTTATTATTCCCCAACAAAAATAAGGTGTTTATGTTTACTTGAATATCGTATTCGGATGCTTATTAATAAAATTATACAGGCTCTTTATATTTTTCAATTTATAAATGTTAATAAAACATTGTATCATTTTTACTATTAACCAAATAGCTTGTTATTTTTGAACTATGAAAGTTTGTATTGCCGAAAAGCCAAGTGTAGCCAAAGAAATTGCCGAAGTACTTGGTGCCAAACAACGCAAAGAAGGATACTTCGAGGGAAATGGATATCAGGTTACCTGGAGTTTCGGGCATTTATGCGAATTAAAAGAACCTCACGAATATGATTCGGCATACAGAGAATGGAACTTAAATATGCTTCCTATATTACCTCAAAAATTTGGAATTAAGCTTAAGAAAAATAATGGTATCGAAAAGCAATTTAATACCATTGCAACCTTATTTGCAAATGCCGATGAGATTATTAACTGTGGTGATGCTGGGCAAGAAGGAGAACTAATACAACGATGGATAATTTCAAAAGCCAATTGCAAAAAACCCTTAAAACGTTTATGGATATCATCACTTACCGAAGAAGCGATAAGGGAAGGATTTAAAAAACTGAAAGATGGTAAAGATTATGAAAGTCTTTACTTTGCAGGATACTCCCGTGCAGCAGCCGATTGGTTATTAGGGATGAATGCTACCCGGTTATATACTATAAAATATGGAAATGGTAAACAAGTATTATCTGTTGGACGAGTTCAAACTCCAACATTGGCAATGATTGTTAACCGTCAAATAGAAATAAATAATTTTAAACCAAGTGTGTTTTTTGAACTAAAAACAATTTATAGGGACGTAGTTTTTAACGGGAATATTGAACGCTTTTATGAGAAAAGCAAAAGCAAAGGCGAAGAAATTTTAGCTTCTATAAAAGATACTCCACTTGAAATCACCTCTGTAGAAACCAAAAAAGCCAAGGAAAATGCACCACGATTATTTGATTTGACTTCTCTACAGGTAGAATGCAATAAAAAGTTTGGATACTCTGCCGATGACACTTTAAAAACCATTCAAAATTTATATGAAAAAAAGCTCGTTACCTACCCTAGAGTAGATACCACATATTTACCAAACGATGTTTATCCTAAAATTGCGGGCATACTAGGTTCTATGGAAAACTACCAACAATTAATAACGCCTCTATTAAGTAAGCCTATACGCAAATCAACCAAAATTTTTGACGATAAAAAAGTAACCGATCACCATGCTATTATTCCAACCAATGTTAAGGCACAAGGTTTATCAGGTAATGAAGCACAAGTGTATGATGTAATTGCAAAACGCTTTATTGCAGCATTTTATCCCGATTGCGAAGTGGCAAATACAACTGTATTAGCCAAAGTAAAGGATATTGAATTTAAAGCAACAGGAAAACAAATTTTAGATCCTGGTTGGCGAATAGTTTATAATAAAGAAGTTAGTAGTGAAGGCGAACAAGATGATATACAACTACTACCCGCATTTAAAAATGGCGAAACAGGCCCACATAACGCCTATTTAGCCGAAGGTAAAACAAGTGCTCCCAAGCATTTTACAGAAGCTACCCTGCTGCGAGCAATGGAAACAGCCGGTAAACAAATTGATGATGATGAATTGCGCGAACTCATGAAAGATAATGGTATTGGGCGACCTTCTACCAGAGCTGCTATCATTGAAACATTGTTCAGAAGAGATTATATTAGACGGGAACGAAAAAATTTAATCCCCACTTCCACTGGAATAGAATTAATAGGAGTTATTAATAATGAACTATTAAAATCCGCCGAAATGACAGGTAATTGGGAATTTAAACTCCGGCAAATTGAAAAAGGACAATATCAGGCGGAGGCGTTTTTACAGGAAATGAAAAAAATGATTAACGAATTGGTTATTCAAGTGAGAAGTGAAAGTAAAAAGCAAATTACCGCAGAACCAACAATTATCGAAACTAATTCTGCCAAAGCCAAAGAGATTATTTGTCCTAAATGTAAAATAGGAAATGTATTAAAGGGAAAAAAATCTTATGGATGCAGCAAATGGAAGGACGGATGTAATTTTAGATTACCATTTGAATTTATGGGCAAAAAAATTAATGATCTAATTATAGAGGAATTGAGTAAAAAAGGTGAAACATCTTTAATTAAAGGTTTTGTAAATGAAGGTAAAAAAGTAAACGGTAAACTACAATTGAATACTCGTTTTGAGCTAAAGATCAATTTGTAATATTGTATATATTAAGGGTTATTAAACAAGCTATCTTAATAACTTATTTTTGTGTACCGATAAAAAAAATAAAATATAAAATATTTTTGTATAAATTCATAACTGATATAAATATTCTGCAAAAGCAAACTCATGAAATTATTTATAAAAAATTTAGATACAGAAATTAACGAAGTACAGTTAGAAGGTTTGTTTGCTAAGTTTGGCGAAGTGCTGTCAACAAAAATAGTTTACGATACTATAACTTGGGAATCAAAAGGTTTTGCTTTTTTAGAAATGGCAAAAAAGGCCGATGCGCTTAAAGCTATTGAAGCCCTAAATGGGCAAAAACTAAGAGGTAAAGATCTTATCGTACAGGAAGCAGAAGAAAGAAGACGTTAAATTTATTAGTTTAGTTTTTAGATGGAGGGCTATTAATATGGGTAAACTGTTACAATCAAATTTTTATAAATTATTTCTATTCGTATTACTTACCCCATTTTTTTCATGCGAAAATTCCCCTACACCACACAAAGAAATTACTGAACTTCCCGTTATTCTTAATCAGGATAGTATTAACAAAATAAGAAAAGAAATCAGAGCAAATGAAAAAGAACAAAAACTAAATGTGCTATTTAAAAGCAAAGTAAAAAAGGCTGGTTTTAATGCAAGTGTTTTAATAGCACAACGCGGACAAATAATTTACAAAAATGCTTTCGGATATGCCAATTATAAAACCAAAGAACCTTTAAAAGTAAACTCTGCATTTCAATTATCATCCACATCCAAACCTTTTACGGCAACTGCAATACTGCAATTGTATGATCAAGGCAAGTTAAGTTTATCTGATAATGTAAAAAAATTCTTTCCCGACTTCCCATACCCCAATATAAATATTTTTATGCTATTAACCCACCGTTCGGGTTTAAGTAATTACGTTTATTTTGGCGAACCTTATTGCGATGAGAACAATTGCTACAATGGAAAAACATTCGATAATAATTCGGTTTTACATATCATGAAAACCGATAAACCGGTTGCTTATTATGCTCCCAACAAAAAATTTGGTTATTGTAATACCAATTATGCCATTTTAGCATCTATCGTTGAAAAAGTTTCAGGAATGCGTTTTGCCGATTATATGGAGCAAAATATTTTCAATCCACTTGGGATGAAAGATACATGGGTACACTCTAAACACAATCCTAACAATAAAAATATTACCCACGGACATGATGCCGCTGGAAGAATTGAACAAGATACTTATGCCGATAATGTTGTTGGAGATAAAGGTATTTATTCAACAGTAGAGGATCTATTTTTATTTGACCAGGCATTATATACAAACAAATTACTAAAGAAAAAAACGATAGAACAAGCGTTTACAGGATACAGCAATGAGTACAAAGGAAAACGTAATTATGGTTTAGGATGGCGTATAACCGATAGTGGAGATGGCGGAAAAATAGTATACCATAACGGTTGGTGGCATGGATACAACTCCATTTTTTTTAGACGACTGTCCGATCAAACAACTATAATTATACTTTCCAATAAGGATAATGGTACAATTTACAAAATTGAGGACATTTTATCAATCATAAACTCCAGTAACAAACCATCAAAAATTGAAATTGAATTATAAAATTTTTATTATTTTTAATAAAAAAATAATATTTAATTTTAATAAACATATCTTCGTACTCAATTATTCATAACATTCAAGTTTAACTAAAAAACAAAAAAAATGAAAAAAATATTATATCTGATTGCATTATTACCGTTCGCATTTGGTTGCGGTGGTGAAAAACAAGAAAGAAGTTTTCTATCTGCTGAAGACAGCTTAAAAGCAGTGAATGGAGGACAACAAGTTCTTATCCATGATCAGGATTCAAGTATCCAATCCTTTATCAAAGGATTTAATGAAATACAAGACAATCTTGATATTATTAAAGAAAAAGAAAAAATTGTAACCAATGCCAGTAAAGACACCGAAACAAGAAAGTCAAAAGAAGAACAAATTGTTGCCGATATTCAATCTATTTACGACTTATTGAATAAAAACAGAAGTAAACTTGCAGCCATGAGTTCAAAATTAAAAAAATCCAATCAAAAGAATGTAGAATTAGAAAAATTTATTGCACGGTTAACTGCCGAAATTGAAACTAAAGACTTACAAATAGGTGATTTAAAAATTCAGTTGGAACAGTTAAATGTTGCCATGACCAATTTGAATGTATCTTACCAAAAAGCTACGCAAGAATCTGCTGCAAAAACTGAAAAATTAAATGCTGCATTTTACGCATTTGGTACCTCTAAAGAATTAATAAAAAATGGAGTTCTTACTAAAAGCGGTGGTTTTATTGGTATAGGAAAAAGCAATAAAATGAAAGCGGACTTCAATAAAAGCTATTTTACAAAGGTTGATATTACAAATACAAATTCAATTGCTCTTTCTGCAAAAAAAGCAAAAATTATGACTGTTCACCCTGCTGGATCATACAAAATTGAAGGTGCAAATGGCAAAGCAGAAAAATTAACCATTATCAATAGCGAAGAGTTTTGGAGTACGTCTAAATATTTAGTAATTATTGTTGAATAAGTTGGTATTAATACTATTTTTTGAAAGTTATTGGTAGTATAAATTAAACTGTGTTATTTCCATTTCTTATATTTATATCATAAAATACAGCAGAGTTAAGCAATGCTGAATAGCAACTTATAAAAAAAAAAAACGGTTCTTTTATTTGGATTTAATAAAAAAAAGATAAATTAAAGTAAAAATTCAAGGTATTTAATTCTTTTTGCTTTGCAATCGGAAATCTTTTTTTACATTTGCATTCCTTAAAAAATGAAAACGGAGAGATGCCAGAGAGGCCGAATGGAACAGTTTGCTAAACTGTCGTACTGGGAAACCGGTACCGAGGGTTCGAATCCCTCTCTCTCCGCAAGTTACACACCTCAAATTCAAAAAAAAATAAGCATTTTAGATATAATATTCTAAAATGCTTATTTTTTTTCGTACTCAAAATAAATACGTTATCTGTTTTTTTTAAAACTAACCCAATACGATTTACCATAAGCTGTAAAAATCTCTGATCCTTTTGGTATATCATTTTTTGCTTGCAAATATGCCGAAACTTGATCTTCTCCTTCAATGATAATTGCATTGTTTTTAAAACCATCAATTTTTGTAAAGCCTTCTGCATCATTTGCATAGCGAGCATAACAATCTGACTCATAAGAATCTAATATTAAACCTGAACTTAAAGAAATATAATAATTTGCACTTTCTAAATTATAGTTCCCTTTTTCAATCGCTTTTAAGATTTTTGAAAATTCTTTGTTTCCTATCAATCTTCCTCCAAATTGACAAATTTTTTCACCTTTTTTTATTCTTTTTAATGTGAATAAACCTTTACCACAAGCTGGAATAGTTGAATCAGAAATTAATAAATAATCTACCTTTTTTTTAATCATTGAATAAAATTATACGTTTAGCTCTTAATCTTAAAAAACTCATCTACCTCTACTTCGCCTGTTAAATAATGTTGTTTACTACTTTACGTTGCTTGTCGTAAATCAAACTCTTGACTCAACTCCATGCTGAACATTCCCTTTTTCTTAGTGCTAATTTTAAAAACAATATACCTATAAAATTAATATGTTATATTTTACAGATTGTAATTAAAATAACATCTGTATACATAAGATTGGGAATAAAACAATTATCAAAAAATTACAGCTATTTCACTTAACTCTCACAAAAAATACAAATCCATTTTTGCGGTAAATTTCTTTCAGGTTAGGATATTCCTGATTGACCTCCTCCAAAGCTGTTATTTTACAAACAAAATAAGCAGGCTTATCTATTTTTTCATGTAAAAGCCAATCTATATCAACACTATTTTTATTCGTTTGCTCCTTTTTTCGGGAATAAAATAAATAAGCATAACTTTTAAAGGCTATCGTTTCAACATAACAATCCTTATCTTGCAAATACTGATAAAACTCAATAGCTGCATTTTGAGAATACAATTCTATCCTTGGAGTTATTATAATAGACGCTAAATTTACAGTAAGCAAACTCACAATAAATATCCCTATAACACCTTTTTTTAATTGTTTTTTTTTTATAAGCATAAGCATAAAGGCTATTCCTATAATAAGCCCCACTCCTATCCACCATTCCCACCCCGACCATTGTACAGTTGCCTTAATATTTTCTAATCCAAATTTATCTTTAATGATATTGGCTTCTATAATTTGTATTTTGTATTTATCCAACAATGGCAATATCGAAATAACAATACCAATAATGCTTGCAATGGTCATTAAAAGAATACTATTCCACTTTTTCCATTCCAATTCCCCATTCATCATTTTATAGATGGAATATGCACCCAAATAGCTTAATGGAAAATAACACAAAGATGAATAATGAACTATTTTTGTTTTTACAATGCTGAATAATATTAATACTACCCAAAATAAAATAAGCATCCATAGTTTAAAATACTTTTGATAGGGTGTATCAAAAGTATTTGTTTTAAAAGCTCTCAATGCAAATACCGACATCGGAAAACAACCTATCAATAAGATAATCCAATGATAAAAAAAAGACCCTCCGTGTCCAGAATCTTGAGTACTAAATAACCTAACCTGATACATAAAAAACTCCTTAATAATAGCTGAATTTCCAGTAGCTATCAATAATAAAAACCATAAGCCACCTACAAAAGCTATGGTAAAACCATAAATGGTAATTTGTTTAATATTTAATACCGGTTCAAATTTTTTTGATATCCAATAAACAGTTATACATACACCAACAATCAGTACTGATACTGGCCCTTTTGTTAATATACCAAAACCTATAAGCAGTGCAGATAGTAGTAATAATCTAATATTCTCATTATTTTTAAAAAGAATGAAATAATAGATGCCCGAAAAAATAAAAAGATTGAACCAGGGATCAATGATGCCTGACTTAAAATAGAAATGCGGTAAAAACGATCCTACATAAGCTAACACCCATATCCATGCGAATTTTTGGTTATACAATTTTCTGCCAATATTAAAAATTACCAATAAAGTAACAACTCCACAAACAGCATTAGGCAAACGTGCCGCAAACTCGTTCACTCCAAACATATTCATTGATAATGCCTGCATCCAAATAAACAATGGAGGCTTTTCCCAAAAAGGTTGAAAGTTAATCTTTACCGAAAAGTAATTCCCTGTAACAATCATTTCGCGGGCACATTCAGCAAAGTTTATTTCGTCCCAATCAAACAAATGAACCGAACCCAAAAACGGAACAAATAGCAACAATGCTATTAAAACAATTAGTAGTTGATTTCGAATTAAGTTTAAATTCATTAAATTTTAAATATAAAAATAAGGGATTGTTCTAGCTTTTTTGAGTCGTTTTTTTGAATTAAATAAAATACTATAAGTGTTACAACAACTCCTATTAATGAACCAGCATATATATCTTCAAAAAAATGTTGTGATAAATAAACTCTGGAATACCCTACTAATATTGCTACAATAAAAAATAAAAATTTAAGTGTATTATTTTTAACAATCAATGAAAAGGAAAAATAAAGTGCAAAAGCACAGGTGGTGTGCCCAGAAGGAAAACTGTTATATAAAAAATTTTTTACTCCAGGTACAAAATATAAATCATGCAGCCCTTCAAAATATTTTTTAGGTCTTAACGCATCTGCAAAAACGGTTTGTTTAAGTACCTGAGTAACCAAAGATGCTATGATATTAGAAAGTCCTACTATTAACACATACCGATACTTTACAACTAACAACATAATTGCAACTAACAACGCTGTAACTCCATCGCCAAGATAGGTAATGTATGTAAAAAAGGTATCACAAAACGAGGTGTGAAATGAATTGAAAGTTAGATGTATATTTACTTTAGAATTAAAGGCAATTAAAATACCACCTAATAGTAAAAAAATAAAGTATGGAAATAAAAAATAATAATTAGATTTAAAAATAGCTCTCACATCTAAAAGTTTAGGCCTGCAAAAATAGCAGTATTAACTCATTGACACAAAAAATAATTTTTAATAGGAACCGATTACATTTAAGAGTTTTCCTACTTGACTGTCCCAAAGTAATTTTGATGTTTGCATATCTGCTTCTTCATCAGCAAAATCAACAATCATAAGGGATGTATCTCCTGTCAAATCATCTTTTTCAATACGGAATTCAAAAAAAGAACCTTCTGGTTTATCTAGCCATTGAAGTCTAACAAATTTTTCGTCTTTAAAATCAAGCAATCGGGCTTTTTGTTCGCTTCCTTCCCAAAAAAATGTAAATATACCGTCGTGTATATTCACATCGTCAGCAAACCATTCAGATAAACCACTTGGCGAAGTTAAAAATTCATATAATATTCCAGCTGATGTACGCACAACGTACTCTAGTTCAAATTTGCCTTTTGGCTCCTTTTTAGGAAGAACTTTTGATGGTTTGTTGCCAATACCAGCTAAACTTAAAGCTGCCATTGGATTTGTAAACGTTCTAAGTTGTTTAGGTACTTTTACAGGTTTTTTTAAGCGTTTAGTACTACTGATTAATTGCTCAATTAAAATATCATTCTCAATGATAGGTTCATCTTCATCGCCGCCATTGTTTTTAGGTTTTCGTCCACCTTTTGATTTTTTAGCTGTTTTTTCTTTAACAGGCTTAGGTACGGATGATTTTTCTGATTTTTCTGATTTCTCTTTTTTAGTTTTTTTTTCAACACTAGCAGACGTAGACTTAGACTTAGCTTTGGTTTTATCTAAAACTTTATTATTCTTATCTTCTTTTTTTAAGGTTGTGTTTATACTCTCCACTTTAGCAGATTTAATAACCTTTTCAACTTTGTTTTCAATAATTTTTTTAGTCGCAACTTTTTTAGAAGTGGCGGCGGCTATTTTTATTGCTGGCTTTTTTTCAGTCTTTTTAGCTACAATCTTTTTTGCAGACTGATTTGCACCCTTACTTGCTAAGAGTTTTGTAACCTTTGCAGCTGTTTTCTCCACCTTCACAGGGTTGGATACTTTTTTTGATTTTGTGGGTTTAACTGTTTTTTTCACCTTGATAGTATTGATAGTATTAATTCTGTTTTTACACTATTAATTTCACTAAATAAACAAAATTTACGCAATGTATAAAAAAAAAGAATTAGTTTGTAAACAGAATTGCATTAAAATTTTAAGCCGCTGTATTATGTAATAAGATAAATACTATATTTGCATCCTCAAAAAATAAATGGCGAGGTAGCTCAGATGGTTAGAGCGCAGGATTCATAACCCTGAGGTCTCGGGTTCAACTCCCGATCTCGCTACGCAAAGACCCCTGATTTTCAGGGGTTTTTTATTTATTAATAACCACCATTTTTTATAAGTGTGATGATAAATGTTGAGTAGTAATCAAAATTTGTTTGTTACCTATAAAACAAGTAATTTCGCAAATAAAAACTATAAAATAAAAAACAATGGAAAATACATCTGTTATGAAAGTTGAAAAATACAAAGTAAAGGATATGTCCTTAGCTGAATGGGGTCGTAAAGAAATAAAGTTAGCGGAAGTTGAAATGCCTGGTTTAATGGCGCTTCGTGCTGAATTTGGTGCGTCAAAACCATTAAAAAACGCACGTATTGCAGGTTGTTTACACATGACTATACAAACGGCTGTTTTAATCGAAACATTGGTAGAATTGGGAGCCGAAGTTACTTGGTCGTCATGTAATATATTCTCTACACAAGATCATGCTGCCGCTGCAATTGCTGCAGCAGGTATTTCTGTTTATGCCTGGAAAGGTATGAATGAAACAGAATTTGACTGGTGTATTGAACAAACATTGTTTTTTGGAGAAGATCGTAAACCGTTAAACATGATATTGGACGATGGTGGCGACCTAACAAATATGGTATTTGATAGATTTCCTGAATTGATTAAAGATATTAAAGGACTTTCGGAAGAAACTACTACAGGTGTTCACCGTTTATATGAGCGTATGAAAAATGGCACACTGCACATTCCTGCTATTAACGTAAATGACTCTGTTACTAAATCTAAATTTGATAACAAATACGGTTGCCGCGAATCATTAGTAGATGCTATCCGCAGAGCTACGGACATTATGCTTGCAGGTAAAGTGGCTGTAGTTGCGGGTTACGGAGATGTTGGAAAAGGTTCGGCAGAATCATTAAGTTCGCAAGGGGTACGTGTAATTGTAACTGAAATTGATCCTATTTGCGCATTACAAGCGGCAATGGATGGTTATCAAGTCCAAAAAATGGACAGAGCAATAAAAGAAGCGGATATTGTTGTTACAGCAACTGGTAATAAAAACATAATTACAGATCGTCATTTTAAAGCAATGAAACACAATGCCATTGTTTGTAATATTGGACACTTCGATAACGAAATTGATATGGCTTGGTTAAACAAAAATCATGGTGCATCAAAAGATGTTATTAAACCTCAAGTTGATAAATATACTGTTGATGGTAAAGATATTATTGTTCTTGCCGAAGGTCGTTTGGTAAATTTAGGTTGCGCAACAGGTCATCCATCATTTGTAATGAGTAACTCTTTTACCAATCAGGTATTGGCTCAATTAGAGTTGTGGATGAATACAGATCAATACGAAAATAAAGTTTACGTACTTCCAAAACATTTGGATGAAAAAGTTGCACGTTTACATCTTGCAAAAATAAGCTGTGAGTTAGATGTTTTAACAACTGAACAAGCAGCTTATATTGGTGTTTCAGTTGAAGGTCCATTCAAATCTGATGCTTACAGATATTAAACTGAAGTAATAATTAAAAAAAACGCTTTTAGCCTTTTGCTAAAAGCGTTTTTTTTATGCGTATAAACGCAAATGAACAAAATATCCAACACCTATTTTTCTTATCTTTGTGTAAATATAAAAAATGATGAATTCTGTATTAAATACTATTGAAGATGCAATTGTTGACCTAAAGGCTGGCAAGGTAATAATTGTGGTGGACGATGAAGATCGTGAAAACGAGGGTGATTTTATTACCGCGGCAGCCAATGTTACTCCCGAAGTTATCAATTTTATGGCTACACATGGGCGAGGGCTTATATGTGCGGCACTTACAGAAAAACGCTGTGAGGAACTGGATCTTGAAATGATGGTAAGTAACAATACCTCACAAAATACCACTGCATTTACTGTTTCAATAGATTTATTAGGTTATGGATGTAGTACCGGAATTTCGGCAAGCGACCGCTCAAAAACCATTCAGGCATTAATTAATCCCAACATTAAACCCGAAGAATTTGGTAAACCTGGACATATTTTCCCTTTAAAAGCCAAAACCGGTGGAGTTTTAAGAAGAGCTGGGCATACTGAAGCTACTATTGACTTTGCCAGATTAGCTGGTTTTGAACCTGTAGGTGCGCTTGTTGAAATTATGAATGAGGATGGCACCATGGCTCGATTACCACAATTGATTGAGATTGCTAAAAAATTTGATTTAAAAATTGTTTCAATTGAAGACCTTATAGCTTACCGTATAAAAAACGAAAGCATTGTTGTAAAAAACGTACAGGTAAAAATGCCAACAAAGTGGGGTAATTTTGATTTGGTTGCATACAAACAAACTACTAATGAACAAGAACACCTTGCTTTAATTAAAGGTAGTTGGAACGCAGACGAACCTATATTAGTACGTGTACATTCTTCTTGTTTAACAGGGGATGTTTTTGGATCATGTCGCTGCGATTGCGGTCCTCAACTACAAAAATCAATGGAAATGATTGAGAAAGAAGGCAAGGGTGTTATTGTATATATGAATCAAGAAGGGAGAGGAATTGGTTTAATAAACAAATTAAAAGCCTACAAACTACAAGAAGAAGGGCTAGATACCGTTGAAGCTAATTTAGAATTAGGTTTTTCAATGGATGAACGCGATTATGGTATAGGGGCACAAATATTACGTGATTTGGGAATTTCTAAAATTCGCCTGATGAGTAATAATCCAAAAAAACGTGCAGGACTTATTGGATACGGTCTTGAAATAGTTGAAAACATTGCAATTGAAATAGAATCCAATGAACACAATAAATTTTATCTGCAAACAAAACGCGATAAAATGGGACATACAATTAAAGTGGACAAATAAAAAGGATAAAAAAACAATAGAGAGCGTGTAAATAATTTTAGGTAAAGGGTTAATTTCCCCCCCCATAAAAAAAGCCTGTTCAATTTACAAAACTTCTACACTTATCAGTTGGAACAGTTTTAGGATAATCAAAGATAACGCCTCTTAAATTTACTCCGTTTTATCGTCGTATTTTCTTCTTTTATAGGTGCCGTAGAAAGTATTACAATCCTTTTATTTTTGCAATAATACTACTAGTAATAGTAGTAAATAATACGATTGAAATAGAACTAATAGGCATTAAAATGGCTGCAATCACAGGAGATAATTCACCTGAAACAGCGTACCAAAGTCCAATAAAATTATATAGCAATGAAATTACAAAACTTGCAATAATTACTTTTTGACCAGTATGGGCAAATTCTATAAATGTTTTTAAATCATTAAACTTTAAACTATCCAATATTACATCACAAGCTGGAGAAAAATTATTTAGGTTGTCTGAAACAGAAATACCTATATCACTTTGTTTTAAAGCTCCAGCATCATTCAATCCATCACCTATCATTGCTACCTTATGATTTTTAAACTGAAGTGCCTTAATATAATTCAATTTATCACTTGGTGATTGCTTAAAATAAAAAGAAGTGTTTTCATTAAATATTTCCCTAAGCGTTTTTTCTTCCGCATCATTATCACCTGAAAGGATTGCCATAGAATAGTTACTTTCAAGCGATTTTACCAATTTTTTTAATCCAATTCGGTATTGATTACGAATAGTAAAATTTCCAAAGTAAATGTTATCAATCTTTAAGTATACGCAACTGGCAAAATTTTCAATTTTATTAGTTATGCCTTCGTCTAAAATAAAACTATAAGAACCTAACTTTAAAAAAAATCCGTTAATTTCCGCTTCAATACCTTTTCCAGGATATTCTTTAAAATTATTTACTGAAAAAATATCCGAAAAAGGCAAATATCCTAAAATACTATTGCTTAAAGGATGCGTTGATTGAATAACCAATGATCTTACTAACTTTAAATGTTCTAAATCTAAATATTTTCCATCATAATTAACTATAGATTTATTATTTTGAGTAATTGTTCCTGTTTTATCAAATACGATAGTATCAATATTTTTAAGCTTTTCAATTATATCAGCATTTTTAAGGAAAAATCTATTTCTACCATAAATTCTTAAAATATTTCCATTTGTAAATGTAGAAGATAAAAGAAGCGCACATGGACAAGCAACGATTAAAACTGCTGTTAAAGCATTTAATGCCCGATAAAAATCGGTATTTACCCAAAATAGAAATCCTCCAATCGCTAATGCAAATAGCAGAAAAGTAAAGTATTTACTCACTTTATGAATAAAAGAATCGTTATTATTTTCAATTTTTTTAAAAGTATCATTATTCCATAATTCGGTAAGATAACTTTGGGATACTTCTTTTATCACTTCTAATTCGATAGCACTTCCAACCTGTTTTCCCCCTGCATAGACTATTTCTCCCAATACTTTTCTAATTAAAGCCGACTCCCCTGTAACAAAACTATAATCAATGTTGGCTTCGCCTTTAAATAAAATAGCATCTGTGGGAATTAATTCGTTATTACGGATACTAATCCTATCCCCTACTTTAATATTTAAAACTGGAATAACTTTACTTTCACCATTTTTTATTAAGGTAACAGAAACTGGGAAATATGATTTATAATCACGCTCAAAAGATAATGCATCGTATGTTCTATTTTGAAAATATCTGCCCAAGAGCATAAAAAACACTATTCCACTCATAGAATCCATATAACCTGCGCCAGTACCACTTACTATTTCATAAAAACTTCGGGTAAACGTAATTAGGATTGCCAAGGCAATTGGCGCATCAATATTGATTATTTTTTGCTGAAAGCCTTTCCAAGCTGAAATAAAAAAATCAGATGCACTATATAAAAAAATAGGAATGGATAAAAATAGAATAATATAGGTAAATAAATATTTTAAACTTGTATCATAAAACTGCCCGCCCGAAAAATACTCTGGCAAACTTAACATCATAATATTTCCAAAACAAAAACCTGCTAAACCTATTTTATAGATTTGATTTCTATTATAATTACCTCCCTTTTTTGTTTCTAAATCGCTTAAATTAATTTGAGGTTCATACCCAACAAAGGCTAGTAGTTCAACTATTTCCCGTAACGTAATTTCACTCTCATTATAAAAAACACTCACTTCTTTTTTAGGGAAATTAACTTGAGAACTTATTACAGATGAATTTATTTTATATAAATTTTCCAACAACCAAATGCACGAACTACAGTGCATTTGAGGAAGAAAAAATGTAACCCGGCTTTGCTTTCCATTGGTAAACGAAATAAGTTTATGTTTTACTTTTTCATCATCTAAATAGGCAAATTTTTCAGCTATAAACTTCCCTTTTGCATTAATACCTGGAGTTTTGGATATATCGTAATATTTGCAAAGATTGTTTTCATTTAAAATTTCATAAACAAGTTTACAACCATCGCAACAAAATTGCTTTTCTTCCAAATAAACTGAGTCATCGCAGTTTTCACCGCAATGATAACAAGTGGTTGTAATTTTTGTGTGTATGTTGGTATTCATTTGTTTATAATTTAACCACGTTATAATAATGGCAACGAAGTTATTTTATTATCATTGAATTCAAATTCTATTTTTTCTCGATATTGAATTTAGAAAAGTCAGGATGTTTTGCCCATTTCCTGAAAACAAAATTGAAATCAGGGAAAATAACTCGATTTTTGCCATCTTTATCTTGATACCAGCTTTTGCAACCGCCTTTTACCCAAATGGTTTCTTTCAATTTTTCCTGAATCATATCGTTGTATGCTTTTTCTTCACTTTCTTTAATATCAATCGATTTCCATTTGTTTTTTTCGGCCTCTAAAATAATTTTAATTGCTAAAGCTACCTGAGACTCCATCAGGTGCAATGCAGATGTATGACCAACACCTGTATTTGGACCTAAAGTTAAAAATGCCTTTGGAAACCCTGGTATCAAAGAACCCAAATATGCGTGCATACCTCTAGAAAAAGTATCTAATATATTTGTTCCTTTAGAACCAATAATTTCAAACGGAACAAAATTTACTACGTTAAAACCTGTACAATAAATGATAGCATCCAATTTTATTTCTTTACCCCCAGAAGTAATAATTCCATCTGCTGTAATTTCTTTTATTCCATCAAACTCTACCGAAACATTTGGTTTTTCAAGTGCGGGATAATACGCGCTGGTAACCAATACACGTTTACAACCAAATCCGAAATTTGGAGTAAGTTTTTTACGTAACTCAGGATTTTTTATTTTCTTTGCAAGATAATTTCTACTAAATTTTTCAGGATATTTCATTAAACCTGGAAATTTAGCAAAGGCAACCATACGCAATTCATTGCTCCAATATAATTTCTCGCGATACAACCATTGAATTAAAGGTATTTGTAAAAACGTTCTTTCCCAAGCTTTAAAAGGTCTGTCAGGTCTAGGCATTACCCAATGTGGTGTACGTTGAAACACTGTCATGTGACCTACATTTTTAACAATTGCAGGGATAACTTGAACCGCACTTGCAGCAGTACCTATAACAGCAACTTTTTTCCCATTCAAATTAAAACCAGTATTCCATTTTGCAGAATGGAATTGAGTTCCTTTAAAAGTATCCATTCCTTTAATAGTTGGACATGCAGGATCTACTAATACTCCAAAAGCTCCAAATAAATATTCGCATTCATATATCTCACCATTTTCAACAGTTATATACCAAGTTCCTAAAACATCCTGATAATGAGCGCTAACTACTTTTGAATTTACGTTTGTCTTTTCTCTTAATTTATGTTTATCTATTACAAAATTAGTGTATGCTAAAATTTCATCTTGCATTGCATACTTTCTGCTCCAATTAAATGGTTCAAATGAATAACAATACAAATATGACATCACATCTACTGCAGCCCCCAGGGTATTTATTTACATACCAAGTTCCTCCCATCTTATCTTCTTTTTCAAGCATAATAAAATCTTCAATTCCACTTTGTCTTAAACGGATTGCTGCGCATATTCCGCTGAAGCCTGTACCTACAATTAGTACTTTGTATTTTGCTTTAATATTCATAACCTAAGTATTAGTTTTTTACTGTAAATCTTATGTGAATTACTTTTGTAATAACACACCACGAGATTGTAAATAATAAATAACTCAACGATTAACCTTGGTTACTTTCTGAAAATAATCTATTATTTTTATTTGAAACTAATATAAAAAAGCAACTTTTATTAGGAGTAAAAAAACGCATACTAACCATTCAAAAAAAATGAATTTTCAATAAAATTAACGCGAGAAACTATGATTACGCAAAACAACTTAGTGGCTTAATTTTTCAGAATTATCATCAGCTGTACTCATAAATATGAAAGCTAAAAAGCCAAAAACACACAAAAGAAAGTAAAAAACATATTGAATTCTACCTCCATCTATCAATGTATTATTTGCTAAAACAGGATCGGGGTACTCGAGATATACCCAACGAAAAGGAAAAATAAAAACAAGTAAAAGGATAATAAAACCAATGGATTGCTTTTTCATAATTGTATTTTTTAGTTAAAATAAATGTTATTTAACAAAAGTATTTTGAAAAAACAATCTGAAATATGACGCTCATCAGGTTTAATTATGACGCTCATCAGGTTTTAAAACTATAAGAAAATTGGTAAGACTTGCTTAAAAAAAGAATCGAAATGAATAGTTAATTATGAATGGTTAATAAGGGGACATGTGTATGAAATGCCATTTTTTTGGTATTGGGCTCTTTAAACAATCGTAAAAAAAACGAATGCCTTTTAGGGAGCATTATAAGCATATCAGTTCCGTGTTTATCTACAAAATTGTTAATGCCTTCTGTTATATCTTCATTTTTACTGAATGAAATGGTGTGATTAACTTTATCAAAAATATGTTCCAACAAAGCGCCTGACAGTTCTTTTTTATAGTTAGGTTTTTCAACTGGGTTGATAATATTTATTAATTGTAACTGAGCTTTAAATAACTTTACAAATTCAATTAATTTTTCCAAACCATCTGATTCTTCAATATCATCATAATCACACGCAAATGCAACTTTTTTAATTGGATGGAATTTCACATCATCATGAATTGTTATTGTTGGACAATCAATTGATTGTATCACCATTGAAACATTGCTACCTATAAGCAACTCTGGAACTTTACCAGCACCTGTTATTCCCATCACAATTAAATCAATTTTTTTTTCTAAAACAATGTCATTTATTTCATCATTTATAAAACCTGGTCTTAAAATACTTGATATATTTACAGCTTTGCCATGTTTGGCAATTAATTTATGTTCGTACTTTTCTAATTGCTGTTTCTTAATTTGTTCAAACTCCTCAAAATTATTAATTACAACCGGAATATCTGTAACAACAACTGGCACATCAAAAACATGTAATAATATAATCTGAGCATTTATAGTTTTCGCAAGTTCTATAGCGTATTCAGCAGCATTTTGTGCTGTTGGAGAAAAATCGGTAGGAACTAAAATGGTGTTCATTTTTATTGATTTTTTTGATGTTGGTAACTATTTTTTTTATGGTTAACGCAACAAATTTAAAATTTTTATTGTTATATAGTAATGATTTATATCATGTTTTATAATGATTGCTATCAGTTGTATATAATAATAACAATGAAGTAATATATGTATTATATTATTGGTATTTTACCTAAACAATATTATTAAAAACTGATAAAAAAGGGATGGAATTCTTAAAATTTAGGACACGGGATAAGTAATCCATATTTTTTACTTTTCTTTTTGAGTTTACAAAGCTGATATGACAATGTTACCTCTTGAGCTCCACTTGTTAACCCTTTTAATTTAGAAATTGTTAAATCGTAACTATAACCTATATTTAGTCTATTTGCCTGTACCCCTATAATTATAGCTACGGCATCGTCATTTCTATAACCAGGCTTGTAGGCTTTTAACAGAGGTATTCCTCTATACCATAATCCCAAATTAAAAATATATTGTGTATAATAAAAACCAACATCCAACTGATCGAATTTTTTTTGTCCACGGTAATTAAATGCAGGTGAGATATATCTTCTTTGAAAGGGATCATTTTCCCCATTATTAAGTGGGATTTTTGCCCCCCCATGCAAGCTATATTTAAGTGGCATATTGGTTTCTCCATTTACTAGAGATGTATTTGGCTGAGTAAGATGGTAAAAAGAAGTACCCAACCATAATTTTTCAGAAAATACCAATGCTCCAGCTCCCACATCAAAGTATACTTTATTTTGGGTAGGTGTTTCCATTGATGGAACGTTACCCCCTCTTGCTATTTGATCTCCGAAATATAAATCATTAAAATTAATGCTTCGGATTCCAATACCCGGCTGAAAGCCAAAACGTATGCCAACTTTTCTGCTTATTTTTAATCCATAAGAAATCATTGGATTAATAATGGTAGTTTTTAATTGTCCTGATCCGGCTACATCATTACCAAATAAGAATCCTACGCCTAAATTATATTTTTGAATATAGTGATCGCCCGAGAGTAAAAAAGATTTATATGCCGTTGTAATCCCAGGCCATTGATTTCTATAAGTCAACGAAATTCTTGAGCATACGTTTGATCCTACAAATGCAGGATTAAGATACAATGGTGATGCGTAGAACTGTGTAAAATGCATATCCTGACCTTTTACAAGGTTAGAGCAAAAAATAAAAAAGAATAATGTTATTTTAAAATAGTTATTCATTTTGTTATATTAAACCATTAATAATAGCATTATTTAAAAATTTTTCTAAATACAAACTTTGCAACATAAAGGTTCATATCTATTCGTTTTACTTGAATTTTATTTTTTTATCGTAAAAGCGTTATATCCCCTGTTTTATTAAATTCTTTGCCATTATTAAGTTTTAAATATGCTTTCCAAATATACACATCCTGTTGACATAATTGTCCTCTATAATATCCATCCCAACCAATATTTATATCGTTTGATTCAAAAATAAGTTCACCCCAACGATTAAATATTTCCAATTTATATTTTAAAACACCTGAAGTGAAAGGAAAAAATACATCATTTGAAAAGTCGTTAGGGTCATAAATTCCACCATTTGGACCTTTTGTGTTAGGACTAAAAACATTTGGAAAAGAAAAATCAGTATTTGTTGTTATTTGCCCATACGCAGTATCCGAACATGAATACTTTGATGTTGCTATTAATTGGATATTAAAAATACCTACCGATCTGTAGTCATGTACTGGATTATAGTCGGTAGATGTTCCTCCATCGCCAAAATTCCAATTATAAATACTAGCACCAACAGTATTATTGGAAGGTTTTAATTTTTCAACAGGAATATTTAATACTGGCGTATTTACCTTAAAATCTGCAGTAGGATAGCTGTGTGCTTCAATAGTATATGATGCCGTTGCATTATTTGAGGAACATCCACCAACTGTACCAATTGTTAAGTTTATAAAATAAGTACCTTCTCGATTAAAGGTATGTTTGGGATTTTGTTCAGAAGAAAATGTACCATCCCCAAAATTCCAATTCCATGATATAATTGGATCAAATACATTACCTATAACCGATTTATCAAAAAATTGCAAAGAACCAGGAACACATAAAACATTCGTGTCGGAACCTATGCTAAGTATTGGTTGAGGATTAAAAGTAATATCAACGGAATCAACCGCATACGTATTACATACCGCACTATAAGCTGTTACAACATAAGTTGTAGGCTGTAAAGGGGTAACTATAAATTCACCTGAACCTGAGCCTAATCCATTATCCCACTGATAAGTTAATGGTCCAGCACCTGCCAATGCTTTAGCGGATATAACGGAACTTCGTCCTTTACAAATAGGTGAAATTGCCATGGCATCAATACTTCCTGAACTTAAAAAATAAGCATGTGCACTAACTGTATCTGCTGTCCCTGGGCACCCTGTCTTATCATACCCTACTACAATATATGTAGTGTCGCCAGTTGGAACAATATTTAAAATTCCTGCATTTATAACTCCTGTTGGTTGCCAAGCATAATAATAATTTCCAACACCTCCTTTTGCCACTGCTGTAAGTTTTGCAGTTTGACCTACACATACAGAATCATCTAATCCTGCTATGGTAATAACTTGAGACGGCTCTGTTAATTTAACACTACTTTTAGTTTGGCATGCATGGGTATCTGTTACAGTAATTGTATAAGAACCTGTATATAAATTTTCAACGCTTCCAGATAATAATGAATCATTACTCCAAGAATACTTATAAGGAATTGTTCCACCTGTAGCTATAACAGACGCTTTTCCTTTTAATCCATAACAAAGTGGATTAGTCTTACTACTTATTGAGGATAACAATACCGCTGGTTGAGTTATGTCAATTGAAATTTTTTGTACACAGCTATTATAATCTGTTACATTTACAGTATAAGTACCTGCAATTAAATTAGTAATAGCTGATATACTCTCTCCTGTAGGCAACCATAGATAGGAATAAGGGAAGGTTCCACCTGTTGGACTTACGGTTATAGAACCTGAACTGTCACCGTTACACAAAATATTTTTTTGAGAAACAACAGAAATACCTAATGCCAAAGGTTCTAAAACCGTTGCATTAACAATTGATATACATCCTAATGAATCAGATACATTAACAGTATATGTACCCGAGTTTAAAAAAGTAGCTGTTAAATTATTACCACCAAATGGCAACCAATTAATGGTGTATGGTGGTAAACCTTTTGTTATACTAATTGTTGCGGAACCATCATTACCACCATAACAAGATACCGAATCTATTGATGAAACAATTACAGTTGATTTAGGAATATCTACTAATTGTTGTGTAAGTAATAATGTACAGTTATGTGAATCAGTAATTTGTAAAGTATAGGTTCCAGAACCTACTGAAGTTAGTTTTGAATTTGTTGTTGAACCAGGACTCCATAAATAAGTATAAGGTGGATTACCTCCCGATATTTGAGACGTTATTGAACCATTTGGTAATTCACAAGACTGGCTTACAAATAAAAGATTACCAATAATAGGAGTTGGTTCTGAAACCATTACTGAAGTATTTGTTTTACAGCCATTATTATCAGTTACTAAAATGAAATATTGTTGAGCACTCAATCCTGTAACACTTTTTGCAGTGCTAGCAATTGGACTCCAAGCATAGGAATAGTTAGCTGTACCGCCAACCGGATTTATAGTTGCTATTCCATCGGCACTTCCAAAACAACTAGTTATACCATCAACACCTGTTGCGGAAAGTGGCGTAAGAGGTTGTGTTATGTTTACTGTAGCCGAAGTAGAACAGTTATTAATATCCGTTACTAATACAGTATAAGTATTTGCCAACAAACCTGCTGCCATATCACTATTACCTCCAATTGGTAACCATTGGTAACTATACACAGGTACACCTCCACTAACAACTACAGAAGCTTCACCGTTGCTACCCTGATAACAACTAACATTTTTAACAGGTGTAATATTGGCAGTTAATAAATTTGGTTGAGTTATTGTAAATGGAAATAATCTTGAACAATTATTTGCATCTGATACTTGTAAAGTATATGTTGCAGCTGAAAGATTAGTTATGCTTGTACCTGTTGTACCGCTTGGTAGCCATAAATAAGTATAATTAGGAGTACCACCAGATGAATTTACCGTAGCGGCTCCATTACTTAAACCAAAACAACTTACCATAGTTTTAGAAATAACAGGCGCTATTATGGTTGATTGATTAATAACTAATCCTTGTGTAAAACTTTTACAGCCATTAGCGTCTGTCACGCTAAACGTATATGTTCCTGCTGTTAAACCATTGGCAGATAAATTACTCCCACCCGATGGAGACCATAAATATATAAAAGAACCCGTTCCAGATGAGGATGTAGCCGTAGCATTTCCATCATTTCCACCGAAACAAGAAACATCTGTTTTTGAGCTAATTAATGCTGTAGGTCCAGGTTGGTCATTTATAGTAACTGAATTTGTAAGAGTGCAAAAATTCTTATCTGTAACTGTTATTGTATAACTACCACTTAGTAACCCTGTTGCCGTTAAATTTGTTCCGCCAAAAGGAGACCATAGGTACTTATAAGCTCCTGTTCCTCCCAATGCTACTACCGTAGCTGTTCCATTTGGTAAACTGCAATATGAATTTGAACTCCCTGTACTAAGTGTTATTAAGTTAGGTTGATTTACAGTTATTGTATTTGTTACAGAACATTGCTCTGCATCAACAACAGTAACAGTATAAGTACCATAAGAAAGATTTGAAACAATTGGTCCTGAATAATTTCCTGGCATCCAGCTATAACTATAATTTGCGGTTCCTCCTGATGCAAGAGCGGAAACAGAACCATCTGAACCACCAAAACAGGAAACTGAATCAAAAGAAACATTAACAGAAAGAGGAGATGTAGGTTGCATTATTGAAAAAGATTGTACTTTAATACAATTTTTAGCATCCTTTACTTCTACACTATATAATGCTGAAGAAAGATTGGTTATATTGCTGCCTATTGTTCCACTCGGTAGCCATTTATAAATATAACCTGGTGTTCCACCTATAGCAAAAACCGATGCTGAACCATCGTTTCCTGCAAAACAACTCACATTTGATGTTGATACTGATACAGAAATTAGCGGTGGTTCTAAAACATTCGAATTTGTTGTAATTGATGCTTTACAACCATTTGCATCTATTACACTAGCTGTATACGCACCAGCAACTAATCCTGTAGCTGTTGAACTGTTTCCTCCATAAGGCACCCAAGAATAAGTATATGGTGCTAAGCCTCCACTAAGTCCAATAGTTACTGCTCCGTCATTTCCTCCATGACACGAAACATTATTAACCGATGTTATTGTTATTACTGGGGCAGTATTTTCACTAACATCCACTTGAGTTGAAGCGATACACCCCCCATTATCTGTCACGGCTAAAGAATAAGTACCTGCTAACAATCCTGTTGCAGTTGTATTGGTATTACCTGATGGAAACCATTTATAGGAATATGGAGCATTTCCGCCAGAAGCTAAAACAACAGAAGCTAGGCCATTTGATTGCCCACAATCTGAATTTACACTAGTAGTGGTAAGTATAATCTGGGATGGTTGAGTTATATTATTTGAAGCCAATGCTTTACAACCATTTGCATCTCTTATTGCAACTGAATAGGTACCCGCTGCAAGTGGGGATATTATTTGCGTTGTCCCCCCCCCCGACAACCAAAAATATGTATATGGAAATGTACCACCTGAAACAGATGCGTTGGCTGCACCAGTATATTCACCAAAACAGCTAACATTTGTTGTTAAAACAGAAACGGATATAGGAGCAATTGGTTGAGTTATAGTAATAGAATTTTGAGCCGTGCAATTTTTGGAATCAATAATAGTAAGACTATAAGTTCCTGAAGTTAAACCAGAAATTGAATTTGTTGTAGCAGAACCTGTAGACCATAGATAAGAATAATTAGGAGTTCCTCCAAAAATTGAAGAAGAAACAGCTCCATTATTTCCACCAAAACAACTTACGTTAATCTGACCTGAAAAGTTTATAGTTAATTTGGGTGGTTCGTTTATAATTGCAATAGAATTTGAAGTACACCCTTTTGAATCTGTTATAGTAACACTATAGGTTCCTGCGGATAAATTTGTAATTGAACTTGTATTTTGCATACCAGGTTGCCACAAATAATTATAAGGAGCCGTACCTCCTGATGGCACTATATTAACGCTACCGTTATTTGAATAATCACAAGTTTCATTAACCGAACTTACTTTAGTGGTCAATAAAACAGGCTCTGTAATAGTTATTGAGTTTATTGCTATACAACCATTTATATCAGTAACAGTTACAGTATAAGTACCTGCTGTTAAATTATTAATAGTTGCTGTTGTTGCACCTCCAGGTTGCCACAGATAAGAATAACCAGCTGTACCTCCAACAGAACTAGCTGTTAACGCTCCATTATTACCTCCATAACAACTCACATTTGTTTTAGATGAAAAAATAACACCCAACAAACCTGGCTCTAAAATTACTGCTGTAGAATTTGCGATACATCCTTTAGCATCAGTAGCATAAACGGAATATGTTCCATTTGATAAATTATTAATACTATTTGTTGTTAATGCACCAGGTTGCCACAAAAAAGTATAACCAGCTACCCCGCCAAAAGGTATAGCAGTTGCTATACCATTATCAAGATAATTACAGGTTTCATCCGTTTTAGAAGTTGTTAATGAAAAAAGTGCAGGCTCTGTAATTATAATAGCACCTTTAGCTTTACATCCTCGTGTATCTGTAGTAGTTACAGAATAAGTTCCAGCAGTAATATTTGAAATAATATTTGACGTTTGACCTCCTGGCAACCAAACATAACTATATTTTGGTGTGCCTCCTGAAGTATTAGCTGTAACTGAACCATTATTTCCCGAAAAACAATTTATATTTGTTTGACTTACAAAACCAACACTAAGAACAGCAGGTTCAACAATGGTTGAAAATGCTGTTGCCAAACAGCTATTGGCATCTGTAACATACAAAGTATAAGTTCCTGCAATCAAATTTGTTACGGTTGCCGAAGTTGCAAGTCCTGGCTTCCATAAATAAGTATAACCTGCTAATCCGCCACTAGTTATTGCTGTAACTGATCCATCTGCCAACCCATTACAGGATATATTAGTAGATGAAGTACTTGCATTTAATACTGTAGGTTGAGTAATTAATATCGATTTTGTTGATTTACAACCTTTAGAATCAGTAACTGTTAATGAAAATGTACCCGCTTGTATACCCGACAAATTAGGTGAAGTTTCACCTGAACTCCAGTTATATGAATAAATTGGTGTTCCACCTGAAACAAGGGATGTTACAGTTCCATTACTTGCGTTAAAACAACTTAAATTAGTTGACGAAAGGGCTAAATTAAGTTGTGCTGATTCCGAAATTGTATTTATTTTTTGTATACTACACCCATTGGCGTCGGTAATTGTAACAGAATATGTACCTGCTCCACCCGTTATTGAAACTGTTGTTTGATTCCCTGGTAACCATAAATAAGTATACGGGGGTGTTCCATTTGATGCAGTCATAGCAATTGAACCATCACTTCCACCAAAGCAACTAACATTTTTAATTGATTGATTAGCCTTTAGTTGAGTAGGCTCAGTAATATTTACAGATGTTTGAGAGGAGCAACCTATATTATCTGTAATTGTTACAGAATATGTTGCAGGTGTTAAATTATTTATTGTTGCTGTAGTATTTGAATTACTCCAAAAATAAGAGTAGGGAGCTGAACCTCCTGTATTACTATAAGTTGCAGAACCATTGTTAGCACCATAACAACTAACATTTATTGGCACAATTGAAGATGTTCCTAAAAATCCTTTAAAATTAATTCTTTCTACATCCGTTCCTGTCGGGCAGCTACCGCTACCAGTAGTTGTTAATGTAAGATCCACAAAACCTGCTGCAATTTCTGCTACAGTTGGTGTATATTGTGCATTAAGAGTTGTATTGTATGGGCTATATGTTCCTGCCCCACCAGTCCAAATACCTGTACTAGGACCAAATACAGCCCCATTCAAAGTAGTTGTAGGATGCTGGCTACAAATTATCTGATCTGTTCCAGCATTAGCTGAAACAGGAACTGTATATGAAATAACCGTTACAGTTGCAAAAACAGGGGCACAATTTACTGCATCAGTAACTTTTACAGTATATACACCTTGTCCAACACTAACCGTTTTAGTTGCAATTGAATTATTCCATAAATATTTATAAGGAGGCTTACCGCCTGTGGGGTTTGCTGTAATTGTTGTTGAAGTTGTACCAAAACAAATAACAGGGTCGGGAGAAGTAATAGTAACCGCAAGTGGATCACTACAAGTTACAATATTAAATTGAAAATCTCGAAGAGTTTCATCTAAATAAACACCATTACGATACTCTTTTACTCTTATTCCTACAACATATTGACCCAATGTTGGAGGTATCCCTGTTAATAAACCTGTTGAACTGATATTTAAACCCAATCCACCTAATGGATTATTAGTTGAATACCCAGGCAAAAAATTTACAGGAGTAAAAGTTGCAACATTGCCCGAAAAAGTTGGAGCAACATAACTACCTGTTGCTGAACTACCTGTGTAACCATTGTATGGATTATACAAATCATAAACTAAAGAATCACCATCAATATCTATAGCTGAGTGATCAAAATTTAAGTTTTGTCCCAAACAAATAAATAACGGTGGAAAAAAGGTAAAAGTAGGATTGCTATTATCAGTATGTACATTTTCATACATCATAACATTATTTATATTATAAATCTCCGAATTTGGAGAGTTTGCATCAAAATGTATTTTAACAATTACTTGCAAGGTATTTCCTACCAATGTAGAATTACTAGCAATAGCGGCACCAAAATCATCAACAATCACTCCGTTTGTTGAAAACAGAGTTAAAGATCCTCCATTCAAGCGATAATATATCATTATAGAATCTTTCGAATCTAATGTTCCTAATTCGGATAGACTTACCGACAAATTTACTCCCCCAGAAGACGCTGAAATATTTACAACATCAGTAGTCCAGGTTTGTTGCGCATTATTTGCCCCTTTTATTTCAAAAGCATTGTTAGTAATTTTAGCACTACTTGGCGGTGTTGCCCCAGCTGCTATAGACCAAGCTGTTGATCCATTATCAACTGTCACCCCGTTAGCAAGAACAAAATCTTCTCCCCAAATAACTCTATTTCCAGGTATATGAGCATAAAAACTTTCTGCAATATTATTACCAGTAGCATTTACATTGGTTAAACTAAAATTTCTTGCACTGTATTGAAAATATAAATGATAACCTCCTGCATTTGGAGGAAGATTATTTATTGTTTTTGTATAAATTGCTTGTTCTACACAAGGCATAGGTGTTGGAGGAGTTGAACATGCGGGTAAACCTGATGGAACTGGAGTAGGAGGATTCATTGTCATTGAAAAATCTTTAGTTGGAGAAAATAGTGCTCCATCATAACCTAAAACAGTAATATTTACAGTGCCAGGGAAACTTAGATTAGTTGCTTTACTACAATCCCGAAAAAGTTTTAGAGTTACAGTATAACTAGAACCACCATTATGAACATACGTTAATGTACCTCCAACTATATGAGTGGCATTAGCCACATAATGAAGAAACAAAAAAACAATAAGTAAAAATATATGTAGCGCTCGCTTCATATTTCTGATTTAATAAAAATAAAAATCAACACTGCCTCGTCCTACGCAAAACAGTACTAATAAGTTTCTTTTTAATTAATATTGAATTTAATAGGTATTTAATCTGGCAATTTATTTCCCTTTTAATCTTTTCATTGATAATAAAAAATGTAATGTATATACAATTTGAGTAAAATAAAAATATAGATGAATTAAGAGTTAATTATTTACTGATAATCATAAACTCTGTTCTTCTATTTTTTGCTCTACCCAACTCGGTATAATTATCGAAAATAGGTTTTGTTGCTCCCCAACCTTTAAAACCAATTAGCTGTAATTTATTTACCCCCTTAGCAATTAACATTTCACGAACAGAAAAAGCTCTGTCAGTTGAAAGCGTGGCATTTGCCTGATCATTACCTACATTATCGGTATGTCCCCAAACTTCAATTTTAATTTTAGGATTAGATTTTAAGTATTCTGAGAATTCTTCGATTACGGCAATGGATTGTTGCTCCAAATCAGCTGAATTAGTTTTGTAATAAATATTATTAAGCGTATAACCTTGTCCTACTTTAATGGTATCAACCACAATATTTACTTTCACGGGTTTAGAATTTTTTATAGAATCTTTTAAAACCAATTGAGAACTAAATGCGTAATTATCTTTTTTAGCTGTAATTACTAAATCATTTTTTATTTTTGTATTTACAACCACGGTGTATTCTCCTGATGTTGTATCCACAACGGCCTCTGTAATCTTTTTTGTAACTGCATCTTTTACTTCCACAGTAAAATTTTTATCGGTACCATTACTTTTATCTTCAATCTTTCCTGTAAAAAAGGCTACATCATCTGGTCGGGCATCTTTATAAAGTTCAAATGAATAAATATCGTATTTACCAACGCTTTTACCTTTTACGCGCGAAGGCAAATTAGATGCAAAATACCCTAAATGCCCATCGGTACTCACAAAAAAACCAAGATCGTCGCCAGAGGTATTGATTGGGATACCAATATTTTTAGGGGTAGTCCAATTTCCTATACTATCCTTACGGGCATAAAATATATCCATCCCTCCTACTCCAGGATGTCCGTCAGAAGAAAAATAAATACTTTGAAAATCGGAATGAACAAAAGGTGACATTTCATTACCTGCTGTATTTATAACCCGCCCCAAGTTTTCGGGCTTACTCCAAATCCCTGTTTTTATATCTTTTACTGTTTTAAATATATCGGTACCTCCGTAGCTGCCTTTTCGATCACTAGTAAAGTAAAGCGTTTTACCATCGGATGCCAAAGATGGTTGAGAATCCCAATAAATGGGATCATTAATACCTTCCACTTTTTTAGGATCAGTCCATTCACCATTAATGAAATCAGAAAAATAAATATCACAATTAACCTGAGCTCCTCCCTCATCATTGCACATGGTAAAAAATAGATGTTTGTTATTAATGGACATGGTTGCACCACCTTCCGCACCTTTTTTGTTAAATGGATAAGGCATACGTTTTCCTTTATCAAAAACACCTGTTTCTTTATTGCGTTTGCTATAACTAAATAATTCAATTTCTTTGTCGCTTGCGTAAGGTGAATCCTTATTTACTGAAGGTTGTTTACGTGTAAATAATATCATTTCATCGTCTGCTGTTATAATGGGTAAATACTCATCTTTTTCGGTACAAATACCTGCTACTGGATTGGGATCAAAAGGTACAGGATTTTTATAAATTTCGTTAAAAAACTTAGCGAACTTCAACATTTTTTTTGCCTGAGATAAAAGCGCATCGTAATTTTTATTGAACTTTTTTTCATCATCATCCTTAAAATTTAAATACTGTTTTAGATACTTTTCAGCGTCTTCCCAATTTTGATCTTCATAATAAATGAAACCAAGATAATAATAGGGGTCTGAATGATATCTAGGACAAAGTTCTATTACCTTTTTATAATATTCTTCAACGGGTTTAAACGAAGCATTTTCATAAATTAGCGTTTTTATACGCTCATCAGCATACGCAAAATTTGCTTCTACATAATCTGGTTCCAACTCAATTGCTTTTTTAAGAAAAACCATACGTTCTTCTTTTTTATTTTTTTTATCGAGGCCTGCTTCGTAAGCTTTTTTTGCTTTTTTGTTATCTATCTCAGGGCAAGTATTATCATCTTGAGCGACAGCCGAAAAAACAATGGAAGTAAATAATAAAAATGATGCCCCAACCCTACTAAAGGTAGATGATGATACATTAACTCTCCTTAGGCTTTTGGCAATATTGCCCAATAATAAAGTAATCTTGTATTGCATTGAAATAATATTGAATATTAGTAAATATTTAGCTCCCCTTTAGGGGTGGGGGCTTAATTTTTTATCCGACTCCTCTTTTGCATTTGTTAAAACCGCATCTGCTTTTTTATTAGCATCCTCCAACATTTTTGCTACCTGATTATCTACTTGTTTTTTAGCAGCAGGAGCAGCCGCTTTAGCAGCTATTTTCGCTATAGGATTACTTGTTCCCGAAACAGTTTGATCAACAACAGCATAACCTTCAGACCTTGTTTTATCAGCTAAAGCTTGAGCTTCCGCTTTTATTTTAGCTACTTGTACCTGAGCGTCGTTCATTATTTTATCTGCTTCGGCCCTAGCTTTTTCTTTGGCCATATCAACACCTTTAGTAAATACCTCTTTTACTTTTTCTTTAACATCTTCTTTGCTTTGAATATTAAACAGATCCATTTTAATTGTAGGTTTCATAACAGTTCCACCAAATAGTGCTTTCACTTTTACTTTATCAGAAAGTTTAACATTTGTTCCTGCTTGTTTGTTCAACTGATCCAAAACACCGCCCACAGCAGCATTTGCCTGAGAGCCAAATTCTTCCCTTGGTATCTCTACTATCCACGTGTAGTCAATTGATTGATCAAAGCCGGTTGACCCTTTTACTGTACCAGCTATGTTACCTGATTTTATTGGCATTTCTTCAACTTCTACTCTGCCATCTTTAAATTTGAATGTAGCATTTATATTTTCAAAAGCTAACCGTTTGTATTTTGATTGTTTTAATGCTTCTGCTAACTTATTTACAGGTTCAAAACCTTCAACAACAATACTTTTTGTAATTAATTTACCCGCCCCAGAAAGAGTTTTTAAATCAGGCTCCATATTGGAATTCAAAAGTGTTTTAAATGCCAACTTAGTCCCAAATACCCCTTTGGTATATTTAGCAATGGGGGCCAATTTTTGAACAGTATTAAATGTTTTTATTGTTTTTGAAATATCGAAATTTTCAACATCAATATCAAAATCTACAGCAGGTTTTCTAACATTTTGAGTATTATAAACACCGCTCAATAATAATGAACCTCCCAAATTTTTTAAATCCATTTTAAGTTTGTCCATTTCCAATTTACTATCTTTTATTTTCACACTTCCAGATATATCGGTCATACTCAAATTATCATACAACATTTTACCAATTGTTGCATTTAATACTACATCCAAGTTAGAAGGAACTTCTACTACACTCATTATCGATTTAGAAGTATCGGTTGCTGGTTTAGCTGTGTTAGTATCGGTTGCCATCAATTCATTTAAGTCCAATAAAGATGATTTAAGATTAAATTCGCCTTTCAGCAATTCATTTTTTAACGCATACTGCAAAAAGTTTTCGATTTTACCATTTAGTTCCAAATCACTTTTGCCTATTTTTGCATCTAACTGAGTTAATTCAACAAATTGTGGTGTAAAGTTCATTATCAACTTTTTAATTTTAGTTGGAAAACTGATTGATTTGGATACGTAATTCATATCCGTAATATTAAGTGTTCCGCGGGCATCAAATTTTTCGTATTGTTTTTTTTCTATTGCCGACATTCTGCCCGCCATTGTAATATCTGCATCTATCAATCCATTAAGCGCATCCCCTTTTTCGAGCGGAATGACATCTTTTACACTTGCTAAATTAATTTTTGCTTTTACTGCCCCTTTTATATTTGCATCCGAAACGGGTGTAGATACGTGCATTCTCATATCTACTGGATTACCTGCCATTTCAATATGGAATTTATTTAAGTCGATAATGGTTGCATCTGGCTGACCAGTTTTGTTATCCACTACCAAATCCATATAAATATTTTTAACAGCTTTAGGTAATGCTGGATATTGAAAATAAGCATCTTTAACAAGCAACTTCACACCAAACGCCGGCATTTTTTTATCATTGTAAATACCTTTTGCATAGCCATCTAAAGCCAATGAACCACTTGTTTTTACATCTTTAAAATCAGCAGTATACACACCTGGGATTAGTGATAAAATAGTTGAGAATGCTGTTTGATTGGCCTTAAATTTTAAGTCCAAATTCATATCATTTTTAGGCATGGCAAAATATCCATCCAAACCAAGAGTAAGCTCATTGAGTGAAAACTCATTGTTTTTAAATGTAAATTTAAAATTTGGCATATCGGCCTCTAAATTCGCTTTTATGCGGGTTTTCACTTTGTTCAAATAAGCTACACCGCTGTAATTTACCGAAAATTTCTCAATTTCGGTAAGTGTTTCCAACACAAAATTATCGGATGTAAAATCACCACTCAAGGTATGATCCATATTTACCAACTCTGTTTTAACGCCTAAACTTGCATCATCGTAAAGAATATAGCCTTTTATAATTTCAAACTTTTTTAATGTCATTTTAAAAGGTGTTGCGGCTGTTTCAGGAGCTTTAGCCTTATCGGCAGAGGGTTTGGTTATGTCCCAATTTGCTTTGCCATTTTTTAAAACAAAAACCTTAATTCTAGGCTGATTTATGGAGATCGTATTTATTTTATATTGCTCCCCTTTTATCACACTCATCAAGTTAAGTCCGATAGTTAATTTTTTAGCATATAATAAAGTATCGCCTTCAAATTCCCCTATATTGGCAATACTAACGTCGTCCACCGAAAGTGTAAAATCAGGAAAAGAACTAATTAACGTTAAACCAAAATCTCCAAAATTTACTTTTGCATTCAATTGTTCGTTGGCTGTATCCTTTACCATTTGAACTATCTTATCCTTAAAAATAAAAGGAGCTGCTATTGCAATAACTAAAAGCAAAAGGAATGTTATCCCTGACCATTTTAGGAGTTTACTGAACATACTTTTTTTAGGTTTTTCTGATGTCATAATTGTTTTATTTAAAATTTATATGATATGCATTAAAAAACAACCACTAAGGAACAGAGAACACGGAGGATCACTTAGTTTAGTGGGGGATTAATTAGTAGTTTCTCAATGTATCTTTTTATTCCTTCTTAGTGGTTCTTAGTGTTCTATGTGCCTTAGTGGTATATTTTTCGATTACAATTTTACTGTTCTAACCCTTAACAAATGATCGACCAATACTAAGGCCGCCATTGCCTCTACAATTGGAACAGCACGCGGCAATACACAGGGGTCATGCCTGCCTTTTCCTGTCATTTCAACTGCTTCACCTTTTGAGTTAACGGTATCTTGTTTGGTCATAATGGTTGCTACAGGTTTAAACGCTACTCTAAAATAAATATCCTCACCGTTACTGATACCTCCTTGAATTCCCCCTGAATGGTTGGTTTTAGTATGCACACTCCCCTCTCCATCTGGAGTTGGGCTGATGTAAAAAGCGTCGTTGTGCATAGAGCCATTCAACTTTACACCTTCAAATCCACTACCGTACTCAAAACCTTTAACTGCATTAATACTTAACATTGCTTTACCAATATCGGCATGTAACTTATCAAATACTGGTTCTCCTAATCCAGCGGGTGTTCCTTTTATAACACAGGAAATTGTGCCACCAATAGTATCGCCAGCTTTACGTACCTGCTCTATCTTCTGTATCATTGTGTCGGCAAGTAATTCATCTGGACAACGTACAATGTTTGATTCTGTTTTAGAAAGATCCAAATCTTGATACGATTTCAACAACTTAATTTCACCCACTTGCGATGTATATGCCGTAATTACAATTCCCTGATTTTTTAAAATCAATTTAGCTATAGCACCAGCAACAACTCTTGCAACTGTTTCACGTGCAGAGGAACGTCCTCCACCACGATGATCTCGCATACCATATTTTGCATCGTACGTATAATCCGCATGAGATGGACGGTATACATCTATATTGTGTTCGTAATCTTTTGATTTTTGATTTTCGTTGCGGATAATAAAACCAATTGGTGTTCCCATCGTTTTACCATTAAAAATACCAGAAAGAAACTCAACAGTATCGGATTCTTTACGCTGTGTTACAATATGTGATTGTCCTGGGCGTCTTCTATCCAATTCCGATTGAATAAAATCAAGATCAATATCCAATCCAGCAGGACAACCATCAATAGTTCCACCCAAAGCCACTCCATGCGACTCCCCATAAGTTGTAAGCGTAAACACTTTACCGAATGTATTCCCTGCCATTTTAATTTTATTTTAATTGAAAGGCAAATTTAGGGAATAAATGTTTGATATTTTAGAAGAAAAAATATGAATCTCAATAAGATGATTTCTATGTAAATATGAATTATTCCTTAAAGCATTTCAGGTAATCTAAAATTAAAATCTGATGTAAATCATTTGGTATAAAAATATAAAATAGTGTACATTTATGGCATTGGACTATTTTTATAGAATATACCCTCTTTTTTTAATTGCAAAATCAATTATGAATCAACTGATAGAATGTGTTCCTAATTTTAGCGAAGGATGCGATTTGAATATTATCAATCAAATTGCAGATGAAATAAAATCGGTAACGGGAGTTAAATTATTAAATATTGATCTGGGAAAGGCTGCTAACAGAACCGTTTATACTTTTGTAGGCACACCACCAGCAGTTATTGATGCGGCTTTTTTGGCAATAAAAAAAGCGGGTAAACTTATTGATATGAGCAAACAAAAAGGTGAACATCCTAGAATTGGTTCAACCGATGTTTGTCCGCTTATCCCTATTTCCGGTATAACCATGGAAGAAACAGCCGAATATGCCAAAAAACTTGGAGAAAAGGTGGGTAAGGAATTACAAATACCCGTTTTTTTATACGAAGCAGCACAAACAAATAAAAACAGAAGCAATTTATCTATTATCCGAATAGGAGAATACGAGGGAATGTTTGAAAAAATAAAATTGCCCGAATGGAAACCTGATTATGGTCCGGTCGAAAACTCCATCAAATCAGGAGCTACCGTAATTGGAGCCCGCGATTTTTTAATTGCTTATAATATTAACTTAAACACAAGTTCAGTTGAAGTTGCCAATGCCATTGCAGGCGAAGTGCGTGAATCCGGTCATGTTAAAAGAGAAGGGAATACAGCATCTGGAAAGATTATCCGGGACGAAAAAGGAAATCCTATAAAAATCCAGGGAACTTTAAAATCACTTAAAGCAATAGGCTGGTATATAAAAGAATATAATTGTGCTCAAGTTTCCATGAACCTCACCAACATTAACATCACCCCCATTCATATTGCATTTGAGGAAGTTTGCAAAAAAGCTATTGAGCATGGTGTAAAAGTTACTGGATCAGAATTAATTGGTTTAATTCCTCTTAAAGCAATGTTAGATGCGGGAAAATATTATGCCGAAAAAGAAAATTTATCAAAAAATGAATCGAAACAAGTACTTATAAAAAAAGCAATAAAATCAATGAGATTAGACGAACTTTCAGCTTTTGACCCTAAAAAAAGAATCGTTGAATATTTGTTATAAAATAATAATATCAATTGAAGGCAACTAAATCATAATTCGAGCGTAAAAGCTTTATGAATATTATAAAAAGAGAACTAAGTATATGATTATTCTTAAAATTAACAGATGATTATGAAGTTTATAAATTCAATAAGTACCTCCATTAAAAAAAATCATACATTCAGAAGAATATTCTACTCTTTTACTTTCCGATTAGTTTTACTAGATATAAAAAAAAATATCCCCCTACTTTTTTTCTGGGCATTTTTTTTTGCAATGGTAACCGAAAACTTGGCAAACAGCTATGGCGTTCCATTTCTTTTTCTTGGTCCTGAATATTATAATGAACTAAGTTTTCTTTCTTACTTTATTGTAGGATTTTCTTGTGGTGGTTTTATAATGGCTTACCACATTTCTAGTTTCATCAGAAATGCTGATAGATTCCCATTTATTGCCTCTTTACGTTTCCCTTTTATAAAATATTGTTTAAATAACTTTGTTATCCCAATGATATTTTTAATTGTTTACTGCGTTAAAATTTATTTTTTCCTAAAGGCGGAAGATTATCTTTCTACTGGCAATATACTGTTAATGATACTCGCCTTTTTAAGCGGGATTACTTTTTTCCTAATATTAACTTTCTCCTATTTTTATGGTGCAAATACGGATATCCTAAAACTTTTTGGCATTCAATACAAAACTGAAATTTCATATAAAACAGGACGAAGTAGAATTACAGGAGAAAGAAATCCTAATCTTATAACTGAATCTAGAGACTGGTATGTAGAAACATACTTTACCACTCCAACTCAAATAAGGTTAGTACGTTCGGTATTGCACTATAAAAAAGAGATGTTAAAGGAAGTAATTGCAAAAAATAACCATTCGGCTTTTGTGTTTCAAATGATTTCAATTTTCAGCTTAATGATTTTAGGTTTTTTAAGTGAAATTAAAATTTTTGAGATTCCTGCAGGTGCAAGTATATTTTTACTATTAACTACATTTATGATGGTTTTCAGTTCTATATACCGATGGTTTTCTGGTTGGTCTACATTTATATTTTTATTATTATTTCTACTATTTAATTATCTGTATAAATTTGACCTTTTGGCCACAGATAAGGCTTATGGTGTTAATTACAATACTGTTAAAGCTGATTACAGTCTTAAACATTTTGCTAAAAATGACCTAAGGAAAGACCTATTTGATAAAGACATAAAAAACACTATTGCTATTTTAAATAAATGGAAAATAAAAAATACATCCTTAACTCAACCTCTCAAAAAACCTAAATTGGTTTTTATAAATACAAGTGGAGGCGGATTACGTTCGTCATTATGGACTTTTTATACACTTCAATATACTGATAGTTTATTGAATGGTAAATTACTATCACAAACCCAACTAATTACAGGTTCTTCGGGAGGGATGGTAGGTGCCGCTTATTTGCGAGAGTTATACCTAAGAAAAAAACACAGCCAAATAAAAAGTTATTATAGTAGTTCTTACTTAACCAATATTTCAAAAGACCTTCTCAATCCAATTGCTTTTAAAATAGCTACCAGCGAGTGGTTTTTTGCATTACAACATATTACCATCGACAATAATAAATTTCCAAAAGATAGAGCTTATGCTTTTGAACAAGGCTTAGAAAAAAACATTGGTAATGTATTAGATAAACGTTTATGCGATTATAAAACTCCCGAGGCTAATTCTGAAATACCTATGATGGTTCTTACCCCTTCTATTGTTAATGATGGAAGAAAATTAATGATTTCACCTCAAGGTATTTCCTATCTTACACAAAACGTAAGAACTAGTAACATTATTTATAAAGAATTATATGATAATGTTGAATACGCTAGATTATTTGAAAAACAAAGTGCCTCAAAAACATACTTCACCTCTGCATTAAGAATGAGTGCTACTTTTCCATATATTTCACCGTCCTTATCTTTACCTAGTGAGCCTGTTATAGAAGTTATAGATGCTGGGTATCGTGATAATTATGGCTTGGAAACTTCACTTTCATTTATTTATGCTTTTAATGACTGGATTGCTGAAAACACTAGTGGTATAGTTATTATACAAATACGTGATAAACACAAAATATCCCCAGTGGATGAGAATCCTCCTCAAACATTTATGGAGGCGCTTAGCCGACCTATGGGCAGTTTTTATGGTAATTTATTTAATGTTCAGGATTTTAATCAAAATAAACAAGTACAAATGGCGGATAAATGGTGTAAGTCGAAAATAGAGTTTATTGACCTTCAATTACACAACGAAGCTAATGATCATATTTCTTTAAATTGGCACCTTACTAATAAAGAAAAAAAGAAAGTATTGGCTTCCATTTCATTTGATGAAAACAAAAAAGCAATTGAACGAATTGTTGAATTATTAAAATAAAACGTTATGAATACAAAAAAACGCTCGGTAAAAATTATCCCCGAGCGTTTTCTAAAAATATCACTTTAATTTAAAATAATTCCTAAATCTCCAAAATTATTTATTTTTTTTATACTCAAAGCCTTTGAGTAATTCAGAATGTTATTGATAACATTGTTTCCTGGTGTGTAAGGAAACTCTTTTGCATTATCAATCCCTTCATTCATTTTTTGGTAACGTAATTTTGCATTTTTTTTGTTAGTAGATGTTTTATTCATTCGCTTTTATTTAAGTTAATATTTTATTTCACATCATAACGCAGCTTAATTTACTTTATTGTATAACCCACCGTCTTCTTTTTTTTAATTATAGACGATGGGCTTAATCAATTTTCAAATTAATAACTGACAACAATGTCTTTTTTATCTATCATTTTACGAAGGTTTACTAATGCGTAACGCATACGACCTAATGCTGTATTAATACTTACATTGGTTTGCTCTGAAATTTCTTTAAAACTTTTATCCTCATAATGGCGCATTAGCAAAACTTCACGCTGCTCTAAAGGTAAAAAATCTATAAGTTTCCTTACATCTGCACGAATTTGCATTTCTACTATTTCCTGTTCAATGCACTTATCACAATCACCAATTAAACTAAATATATCAAAGGGGTTGCCATCCGAATCTGTTCCGCCACTTATGGTAGGTAAACGTTTTTCACGCCTAAAAAAATCGATAGTTATATTATGAGATATTCTTAAAACCCAAGGTAAAAATTTACCCTCCTCCTTATAGAGACCTTTTTTTAATGTGGTAATTACTTTAATAAACGTGTCTTGAAAAACATCTTCTGCAACTGCTTTGTTTTTAACAATATGCATAATGTAACTAAAAATTCTACTTTTATGTCGTTGAATTAAAGTGTCTAGAGCAGACTCTTCTCCGTTGATATATAAATTAACTAGCTCTTGATCGTTGATAATCTGTTTAACAGGCATGAATCCTCCTTTTTTATTTTGGGTTTATAATAAAAAAGTAACAGTTTATCTATATGAGGTCTCCTTAACTTATTATCTCAAAAAAATTGAGAGCTAGTGAATATTTATTTTTACTTAAATAGCTTAACGGACAAAAATTAAAAATATTACGTTTACCACAATATTTTTTTGAACGAAACAAATCTAGAAATTAAATCTATACATTCCAAATGCAATTTTGATTAAATTTGTTTTCCTAAAAAAAAGAGGTTGTTGTATGCTTAATACTAATAATAGGAAAAATTAAAATCGATTATAATTTAAAAATGACAAAGCCTTTAGAAATAGAAAAATTAAGTCCCAAGGAATACATCCTTATTAAAGGTGCAAGAGTTCATAATTTAAAAAATATAGATGTTGCTATTCCTCGAAATAAATTAATTGTCATTACAGGATTATCAGGTTCAGGTAAATCATCATTAGCTTTTAATACGCTATATGCAGAGGGGCAACGTCGATATGTAGAGAGTTTATCATCCTATGCTCGTCAATTCCTTGGAAGAATAGACAAACCTGATATTGATTATATAAAAGGAATTTCACCTGCAATTGCTATAGAACAAAAAGTAATTTCACATAACAGCCGCTCTACAGTTGGTACCTCAACCGAAATTTATGATTATTTGAAATTACTTTTTGCAAGGATTGGCAAAACATATTCCCCTGTTTCTGGCAATTTGGTAAAGCGGGATACTGTTCAAGATGTTGCCGAATATATTAATTCGTTTCCAAATGAAACAAAGATACTTATACTTGCCCCATTAAAAAAACAAGAAGGAAAAAGCATCAATGATCAATTAAACTTGCTTATACAACAAGGTTTTATACGCATTCGGTTTAAAGGTGAAATTATTAAAATAGAGGATGCGCTTGAAACAAAGTTTTCTAATAATGATGAGATTATTATTGTAATTGACCGAATTAGCCTAAAATTAGGTGATGAAGATAATGACAATAGAATTTCAGACTCTGTACAAACAGCCTTTTACGAAGGTGGGGGGGAATGTTTGGTGGAAATAATAAATCAGAAGTTAGAAGACGGAAGCCTGAAATTACAAGTAGACAAGAAAAAAGGAAAAAGGAAACAACCAACGTTAGACAAAAAGGAAAAAGAAACTAGAATTCGTCAATTCTCCAATAAATTTGAACTGGACGAAATAACCTTTGAAGAACCTAGCGTGCATTTTTTCAGTTTTAATAACCCCATTGGTGCCTGCAAAACCTGCGAAGGATTTGGAAGTGTTATTGGCATTGATGAAGACCTTGTTATTCCAAATAAAAATTTATCAATATACGAAGATGCAATTGTTTGCTGGAAAGGTGAAAAAATGAGTGAATGGAAAAATGTGTTGGTAACCAATGCTCATAAATTTGATTTTCCGATTCATCGACCATACTATGATTTATCCGCCAAAGAAAAAAAACTCATCTGGTCGGGCAATAAACATTTTGAAGGATTAACAAGCTTTTTCAAACACCTGGAAGAACAAGCATATAAAATCCAATACCGCGTTATGTTATCGCGCTATCGCGGAAAAACGGGTTGTCCGGATTGCAAGGGCACTCGCTTACGACACGATGCATCTTATGTTAAAATTGCCGGAGTATCTATTATGGAAGTAGTATTAATGCCTATAACGGATGCGTTAACTTTTTTCAAAAATATTGAATTATCAAAATACGATACCGAAGTTGCCAAACGAATTTTAATTGAAATTATTAATCGTTTGGAATTTATGGATGATGTAGGTTTAGGTTATCTAAGCTTAAATCGTTTATCAAACACGTTATCTGGTGGGGAATCACAGCGTATAAATTTGGCAAAATCATTGGGTAGCAGTTTAGTAGGCTCCATGTATATTTTAGATGAACCTAGTATTGGTTTGCACTCCAGAGATACCGACCGTTTGATAAAAGTACTATTATCGTTAAGAAATATAGGTAACACAGTTATTGTGGTAGAACACGACGAAGAAATTATGCGTGCTGCTGATCAAATAATTGATATAGGTCCGCTGGCTGGAACAAACGGGGGGGAATTAATTTTTCAGGGAAATCATACTGATTTGGAAACAGAGGAAAACAGCCTAACTGCACGTTATTTAACAGGAAAAGAAAAAATACCTATCCCTTCTCAAAGAAGAAAATGGAACAATTTTATTGAACTGAAAGCTGTTCGTGAAAATAATTTAAAAGGTTTTGATGTAAAGTTCCCTTTAAATGTATTGACAGTTGTTACAGGCGTTAGCGGTTCCGGAAAAACATCATTAGTAAAACGTGTTTTATATCCCGCATTAAAAAAAATATTTGGGGGCTTTGGAGAACAAACAGGCAGTTTTGAAAAACTTGGTGGTGATTTAAAAGCTATTTCAGCAATTGAAATGATTGATCAAAACCCAATTGGTAAATCATCCCGCTCCAATCCTGTTACCTACGTAAAAGCTTATGATGAAATTAGAGCGCTATTTGCAGATCAGGCATTGGCTAAAAACAGAGGATATAAACCATCTAACTTTTCATTTAATGTAGATGGCGGCAGATGCGAAGTATGCGAAGGGGATGGCGAAGTAACTATTGAAATGCAGTTTATGGCTGATATTCATTTGGTTTGTGAAGCCTGCAACGGCAAACGTTTTAAACAAGATATTTTAGAAATTACCTATACCCCATCTTCAACTTTAGGTGCGGCTCCTAAAAACATTTCCGACATATTAAATATGACGGTTGATGATGCTATCTCATTTTTTGATTCGCCTCAGCGACCAAGTACATTGGAAAAAAAAATAGTTCAAAAATTAAAACCATTATTAGATGTAGGTTTAGGATATATCCATTTAGGTCAGCCTTCCAGCACGTTGAGCGGCGGCGAAGCTCAACGGATAAAACTGGCATCTTTCCTTGGAGCTGGGCAAAACAGCAATACTCCTACTTTATTTATATTTGATGAACCTACAACTGGGTTACATTTTCATGATATTTCAAAACTACTAGATGCTTTTAATGCGCTTATAAAACAAGGGCATTCTTTAATTATTATTGAGCATAATGCCGATATAATTAAATGTGCGGATTGGGTAATTGACCTTGGTCCAGAAGGTGGTATTAATGGTGGAAATATTATTTTTGAAGGTGTGCCAGAAAATCTTATCAAATGTAAAAAATCGTATACTGGTCAATATTTAAAGGGGAAATTGTAATTTAAGTTACCTTTTCCTCTTTGTATTTATTTCAAAAATCAGTTATAATGGTTATTTACAATTTTACAATTAATGATCTTTTACAATGTATCATTAATTGTAATTGACGGGGTATTTATTTCATTACTCCAATGCCCCGCACGATCCTTTAATTTAATTGATAAGGTTGACAACTCCTGTTTACCATTGCCCAATAAAAACATGGTGTTTATTTTCACTTGTATGGTTCCATTAAATTTAAGTTCGTGCCCCAAAGGTGCTAATGGCTGAACATGATACCAATCTGCAGCCGATAGCCTACTATCCTTTACACCTAATGAATATTCGTCTGGCGATTGATCTCCAATATCTCCGTTATTATCTTTATATTTTATTGTTACTAAAATCGAATCTTTAAACTGAGCAATATTAGTTGGTGTAACATTAACCAATTCAATAACAGGAACAGGGTCAAGTGTTTTTTCCTTTTTTTTACAAGAATATAAAGCAAAAGAGGATAGAATAATTAAAAATAAATATTTCATCATATTATTGAATTTTTAAAGCAAAGTACCCTGCTATATTATCACTTGTTCCGTTGTTAGGTATTTCTGTTGACATACCCTGACTTCCATCATTAATATAAGCTCTTACATAAATATAATTACCTGGCAAATATCCATTAGTAGAAATAGTTGTTTTGTGCATATACTTCCCCGTAATTCCTGTAAAATCATTTCCAGTTAAACTAGCAGACGAATATGTAATTGATGTTGATGTTGATGTTGTAAAAGAGAACATTGATTTTGATAATTTACAAGTATTGTTAACAAAACCTGTGGCGGAAGTAGAGTCGTCCGAAATTAAGAACCAAAGATCAATTGAGCTGTTTGCTGGAACCATAATTGGAGCAATATTGCCTCCAGCTCTGGAATACGGACTAGATGTGTTTCCAGCGGAAAATGCTAAAAAGCCCGATATAACAGGTTGTTTATTCCCCATTTTAGGATAGTTCCCAAACATATCTTTTGATCCTGCATTGATCCAGTTTTTAATCGCCAAAATATTATCGTCCTTTACGTTATTCCAATTATCTTGAGGATACAGGGGCATTGTACCACTTCCCATAACCACTGTCATACGATGATATAAAATAGACGAATCTGCCTTATAAGGAAAAACCCTGTATCGAAACTTATTTCCGCTGGTGTTTACAGGTTTTTGATATACCATTGTATTATATGAGCTTGTAATTGTTCTATAATCGGGAGGAAAGGTACCATCGTGACAACCTGAATTTGCACAAGTTGGTTGAAATATTTTAGATTGTAAATATGCAAAATTAGATGGGTCGATTGAAGCTAAATCGTTTATTAATATAGGCGCTTTTAAAGAAGAGTCATCATAAGGATTTACAAATTTATCTTTTTTACACGCCGCAACAATTAGCAAACAAAGGCTAATACCAAATAAAGAAATAAATATATTTTTAGATTTTAGTTTCATACAACCAACTAATTTTTAATTTTTATCAAACAATGATCCTGCACCTGATGCCAACATTCCTGCTCCCATTACTTCCGATTTTAACCCTAAAATATCGGCAATAGTTGGAACAATATCCGCTGTTTTCCATTGTCCGCTAAATGCAGGATTATTGGCACTATTTACAGTAGCGTTGAGCGGCATATTGGGGCCTGCCATTAAACAAAATACATCCAGTGTATTAGTGTCTGAATGGTCGTAGCCATAAAAATTATTTTCCGAATCTTTAATCAAATTAGGGGTTAAATCCCTTCCGCATTCAGGAACAGCAATAATAGTGGTGTTTCCAGCCATTACTGAATCTTTTTGAATAAAGTCCCACAAATGCCCTACAGCATGGTCGGCTCTATGAAGTGCTCTTAAATAACCAGTAAAACCACTGTGGCAAGTATCAACAGCACTTAAATTTACAACAGTTAATTTAGGTTTAAATTCTTTCATCACTTCACAAGCATAACCAACTGTTGCTGTATCTCCATTTCCTGCATCTGCGTGAGCAGGAGGAAAAGCAATTGTTCCTGCAGCGGTTTTGGTAAACATGCTTTTCATAAATAACTTGATCTGATTTTTTTCATCATCGGTATTTCCCAAACTAGGAAATGATCTTCCAATATTTTCAAAACTATTGTCTAAAAAATATTTCATTTCGTACATGGGAGCTAACTGATCTAAAGGATGGTAAACCTTTGCGTCTTTTAAATATTGGTCGCCTTTAGGACCAAAAGTGATGGTTGGAGCAAAAAAGTTAGCACCATATTTTATTCCATATCCTGGATGTTCACTGCTATTTAATAAAGGCAAAGAATTGCCTATGCCATTTCCTACAAACCAAACTTTTGATGCAGGAAAATCAGTAGGACCACCGTGTCTTCTCAAATATTCAAATATGGTAGGATTAATTGGACGTTGTTTTAATCCTTGAGAATACAAGGTATTGCCTTGCAACAAAGCGTTTAATCCACCATAATGACCTGGCGAGCTACTTTTCATTTCAGTAAAAAGCATACCTTGTTGTTGTAAGCTTTGTGATAAAAGGGGGGTAAAAGGTGTTTGCCCACCAGCACCTTTACCATATAATATTTTACTTGCTGGAGCTGCCCCTACAAGCATGTTGTTCATAATGTTTCCTGTTACATTTAACTCTGGTTTAGCCAATGTTTGTGCATAAGGCATTTGACTGGCCTTTAAATATTGTTGTCCTATACTTTCCTGATAACGCACTCCTCCAGCAAACATAACTAGTACCACATGATTGGCTTTTGGTGCAGCGCCAGTTCCTGCAAACAGTCTTCCAGATGGAAGAATATAAGGAACAATAAATGCTCCAGCAGCTGCTAATCCTGTTTTTTTTATAAAATCTCTTCTTTTCATTTTAAAATGTATTTTTAACAGATATTAGTAAAACATGTATTCATTGGATAAAGCAAATGAAACATATACTAATTCAGGTAATATGGTATCAGTAGGGGTTATGTGCGATGTAATATAATTATTAAAATATGTTTTTTCAGCTTCGGTAGGATTACGTATCAAAAAACGATTATACGTATCCAAAATAAATTTATTAAGGTTACCTGCCATTTGAGCTTTAGTAGGTATTATTGTTCCTGGTTTATTCATCATATTGCTAACAACTACTTCCCTTGCTATTTCCTGATCACCAATAGATTGCATACATTGGTTAATATCAAAAATTTGGTTGGCCGATAATGCCTTTTGAAACAAATTAGCATATAAAATAGCAACGTATTGCTCGTTTGTTTTTAGTTTTGTTTTTCCTGCGGTAGGTGGCAATAGTTCAACTTGATTCACGTCGTAAGATCTATCTTTTTCCTTCCTACACCCCGAAAGCGTTGTAGTTATAACAAATGTCAGACATATAATGGTTCTTAAAATATATTGTTTGTTCATTCCTTATTTATTTAAAGTTTGCATATTCGTTGGTTCCCATAATTCTCATCTGTAATTTTTGAAGATTATGATCCTTATAAAAAGTCATCATTTCGGTATAAAGCTCCTGTGTTGATGGTTCCCTTGCCAATAAATTTTTATACATCCACCTTACTATACCCTCGTAAAATTCTTTAGAATTAACTAACACCTGAATGTAATCCCCCTTACTTTGCCCTGACATTCCCATTAATACAGACGGAAGATTATGCTCTACCATATCATAAGCTGCATTAAATTCATTGGCTGTTGGATATCTAAAAAGCAAATCGTTAAAGGTGGCATTTATAAAATTAAAAGAATTCATATTTATTTTATCATAAATAGCATTGTTTACCATTTGAGCAAATACATCTTTTATCTGAATGGAATCTGTTCGGTAATTTTGCTCACAATTCATAGTTTCCACTAAATTTCTTACTTGTCGTTTATCTAAGGAAAAATTTAAACTGTCGCCAGCTATAGAATCCGAAATGGCTGCAAATGAAATTTCACCCAATCTTTCATTAATTGCAGCATTGGATGCAGCTTCCAGCACCCTAGCTTTGCTTAATTCATAAAACCGATTATAATACGCGTATTTGTAGGACGAGTCGCCAGGAATGTAAGCCGTATTGGTTTGTAATTTAGTAATCAATTGTTCTCTGGATATTACACTAAGTCCATTTGCTCTTAATGTATTTTCTTCACTAATCATTTCAGCATCCAAGGGTTCGCGACCTATCAAATCAATAAAAAGGCGATTGATATAGTTTTCTAAGGTTACTTTGGGAATTGCACCGTAATAAGGAGCATTGTTATTTGTATAAATTATAACTTCCGGATCTTTCTTACAACTCGAAACAATAAGCAGTATAAGAGATAAAGGGAATAAAAATTTTTTCATTTTGTTAATAGGAGATAAAATTTAAACAGGCGCTAAATTATAGTTTAATTTAATGTTTTGTAAACGTACAAAAAAATATTTTTTTATAAAACAGATTTCATTTATTTAATACAATCTAAAAACAAATCGTTTTGGTAAAGCTAATTTAGTATTTTTACTTCCAATTCATTTATTTAAAAAATTATGGCAATTAATTTTAAAACAAAACTGAAAGGAGTAAAAACCTTTATTTTTGATGTGGACGGTGTACTTACCGACAATACAGTAACGCTTTTGCCTGAAGGAGAACAAGTGCGTACCATGAATATTAAGGATGGATTTGCATTGCAATTGGCTATAAAAAAAGGGTATAAAATAGCCATTATTTCAGGCGGAAAATCCGAAATGGTTCGTAAACGATTAAATGGATTAGGTATTTTTGATGTGTATTTAGGTGCAAGTGATAAAATAGAACAATTTAATGAATATATTTTAACATATAATTTGAATCCTGAAGAAATACTTTATATGGGCGATGATGTACCCGATTATGATGTAATGAAACGCATTGGAGTACCAACCTGCCCTAATGATGCTGTTCAAGAAATTAAAGGTATAAGTATTTATGTTTCCGATAAAAAAGGTGGAGAAGGTTGTGTGCGTGATGTTATTGAACAGGTAATGAAAGTTCAAGGGGCTTGGCTTTAAACTAATCCCATGCTCCCTTGAACATTGACTTTACCTTACCAAAGTTATATTTCCTAGGTATTTTTTTTCTTTACCAAAGCCATCTTTAATTACTATCGAGTAAACATATATATCCTGAGGACAAGCGGCTCCTTTGGTGTCATCACCTTTCCATGCAGCAGTTATATCTGTTGTATAAAACAATTGTTCTCCCCAGCGATTAAATATTCTAAACTCAAAACCGTTAGCGGTTAATCCTGAAGATTTAAAACTAAATCCATCATTCACTCCATTCTCATCAGGGGTAAATGCATTTGGTATGTAAATTAATAAGTCAGGAATAATTCTTACATCATGAAAAACGCTATCAACACAACCTCCGTTAGAAACCACGCGCAACCCAATAACAAATGTGCCTGTATCTGCATAAGTGTGTTGAGGATTTTGCTCTATTGAAGTTCCTGCATCGCCAAAATTCCAAGTCCATGAAGCAGCATTTGTAGATTTATCAACAAATGTAATGTTTGCTTTACTTAAATTAATAGTTGATAAATCATCGAATGCAGCAGTAGGAACAGGGAATGCCGTTACCCTTCCTACTCCCGTAGAAGAACAGTTTGCTACCGATTTTCCTGTAACCGTGTAAAGTGTTGTTACATTTGGGTTTACCGTAATGCTAAAACCGCTAGCTCCTCCTGGCATCCAAATATATGTTGATGCTCCATTTGCTGTTAGTGTGGCTGGCAAACCAGCACATATACTTACACTACTAACTGTAACAGTTGGCGTTGTTATTACTACTACCTTACTAATAACAGTACTTGAACAACCCGCAGTAGTGCCTGTAACTGAATAAGATGTTGAGGTTGTTAATGCAGGTGTTGTTACCGTTGGCGTTGAACCAATATTAGGCAACCACGCATAGCTTGTAGCTCCTGTAGCTATTAAACTTGCTGTTTGTCCCGAACAAATAGTTACACTATTTACTCCAACAACAGGTATTGGATTTACACTAACCGTTTTTGAAGCAGTAGCGGAACAACCTGCTGTAGAAGTTACAGTTACAGTATATGGTGTAGTGGTTGCTGGACTAACTGTTATAGAGTTTCCTAAACCGCCAGACGACCACGCATAACTTGCAGCCCCTACTGCAGATACCGTTAAAATGGAGGATTGTCCAAAACAAATTGAGCTAGGAACAGCTGATATGATTGGAACTGGCGTAGCATTGACATTAACAGTGGCATACGCTACACCATTACAGCCAACTGTTAGTCCTGTTCCAGTAACTGTATAGGTAGTAGTAACCGTTGGGTTTACATTAATTGACGATGTGGTTTGAACTGGTATTGTTGACCATGAATAGGATGTACCGCCATTGGCTGTTAATGTTGCTCCTGTAGAACCGGAACATATTGTTGCATCCGTTGTTAATATACTTGGGGCTGAACCTACCGTAATTTTACCAATAGCTGTAGCTGTACATATTCCTATAGTACCTGTTACAGTATAGTTAGTAGTGGCAATAGGGCTATCGGTTAATTTTGATCCTGAAGAAGTACCCCCTCCTACCCAAGTGTAAGTGGTTGCCCCTGTTGCCGTTAATGTTGCTGGAGTTCCAGGACAAACCGATGCTGGAGGCGGTATAATGCCTACTACAGGAGCTTGAGTAACGGTAATTGTACTTGTTGCTGAAGAAAAGCAACCTGAAGTTGTGCCTGTTACTGTATAGCTTTGTGTGCTTGCAGGATTATGAGTTAAATTTTGATTGCCTGTACCTGAAGGTGTTCCGCCACCTACCCATGTATAGGAAGTAGCTCCGGTAGCTGTTATTGTTGCCGTAGTTCCTGCACATATTGTTTCCGATGTTACAGAGGTTACAGGACTTGGATTTATTGTAACTACTACAGAATCTTTGGCAAGCGAACATCCACCACCAGCAGCAATTGTATTTGTTACTGTATAAGTATTAGCGGTACTTCCTACCAAATTAATCTCTCCTGTAAATTTATTTACAAAGGATAAACCTGATGGTGATACCGAAAATACTCCAGGAGTAGCGCCCAACAATTGAGTAATTTTAGGGTTAACTGTTGCTGTTTTACAATATGGTCCAGCATAACTAAATGTAGCATCTGGTATACCTACAATAGTAACGGTTAATGTATAGGTGTTTGAACAAACTCCAGCAGTAGTTGTATGTATTATATCGTATTTGCCCAAAGCCGTTGCTGCGTCTACACTTATAGCACCTGTTGAAGTATTTAAGTTTAAAGCACCTAGAGGGGTAGTACTAAAGTTTCCGCCAACTGCCACTGTAGGTGTATATGTACCAGTTACATTACAAAAAGTAACACCTGAGTAGCTAAAGGATGCGTCATCTGGTGGCGTTACAGGAATAGTTACAACCGTAAATCCTGTACAACCATTTGCTGCTCCAGTAACAGTATAAGTAATAGTTGTTGTTGGAGTGGTAGTAGTTGTTGCTCCTGTAGTAGCAGTAAGAAAATTAGGCGGTGCCCATGTGTAAGTATTTGCACCTGCAGCAGTTAATGTATTACTAGCTCCAATACAAACACTACTGTTACCTAAAACGGTAATATTTAGTGATGGAGTAACGGTAACATCAGCAACAAACGTGTTGCTACAGCCATTAACATCTTTACCTGTTACCGTATACGAAGTTGAAGTTGAAAGTATAGAGCTTGTAAACGAGGCATTGGTAGATGCTCCTGGTTGCCACATATAACTAACCACACCACCAGAAGCAGTTAAATTTGCACTTTGTCCTTGACAAATTGTAGCGGAATTGGATGTAATAACAGGTAAATCATTAATAGTAATGCTTCCGCTTTCAACTTCAGGACCACAGCCACCTGAGGTAGTTACTGTATAATTAAATACTCCAACTTGTGTAGATGTTCCATTTATTGTAAGTGTTCCCGACGCAAACGCGCTAGTAACACCTGTAGGTAAACCTGCAACAGTGGCATTTGTACCACCGCCACCAACAGAATAAGTAATTGGATCAATAGCAGTGTTACGGCAAAGCGTTTGAGCATTGGTACCAGTAGCTGAGGTTAACCCTATAGTAGCTTGCGTACAACAAGCTGTAAAAGTAACAACCGAAGTTGTTGAATTAGTACAACCTGCCGTTGTACCAGTTACCGTATAAGTAGTAGTACTTGGAGGATTTGCCGTAACACTAGCACCATTTGTAGCTGACAAGCCCGTTGATGGTGTCCAGGTATAGGTGGTAGCTCCTGAAGCTGTAAGTATTGCACTTGTACCTACACATACATATCCATTATTTGCAGTTATAGCTAACGGAATTATTTTATAGGTTAATATAACCTTACCTTTTGCTCCAGCACCACCTTTACCGCCATTGCCATCATCATTACCACCGCCACCACCACCGCCAGGTGCCGTTCCTGCAGAACCCGCACAATCAGGTAACAACGCCCCTCCTTGTCCACAGCCATCTCCGCCTGCCCCTCCGCCAGAAACCATTGTTCCTCCCTTAGCATTGGTTACTCCATTAGCAGCACTTACTCCATTTTTACCATTTCCTCCGGGACCAGCCGAACCGCCGCCGCCGCCGCCTGATCCATTAGTCGATTGTGAATAATCTTTACCACCGTTTCCTCCTTTTAACATAATTACACCACCTACTCCTGTGATGCCGCCTAAACCCGAAGCGACATTACCACCACTATTACCACCTGTTCCACCGTAGGCTAAAATAGTAGTAGTATTTATAAACCAAGAATCGCTTCCATTACCTCCCTTTGATTGACTGCCTGCAGTTCCTCCTGCTCCAACCATCATATTGTATGTTGCGCCTCCAACCACAGGGATAGAGCCAGATTTACTATAACCGCCGCCGCCGCCGCCGCCGCCAGATTTATCATTATCGGTACCACCACCACCACCGCCGCCACCGCCCCATACCTCAACAATAACAGAGGTTACACAGGCTGGAGCTGTCCATGTAGCTGCACCTGAATTGGTAAAAGCAACAGATACACAATTATCAACCTGAATTTTACTAACAGCCGTAGAACTAATTCCGCAGCTTGTACCTGTAACTGTGTATGATACAGTACTTGTAACATTAGTAAGGTCTATAAAACTTGAAGTTGCACCATTTGACCATTGGTAAGCCTGACATCCTTCGGCAAATAAGGTTACATCATTACCTGGACAAATAGTAACAGAATTAACAGTAACAGGAGAAAAAATAGTAACTGTTGCTATTGCTTTGCCAGAACAAGCTCCATTAGCGCCTGTAACAGTGTATGTTGTGGTGCTTGTTGGTGAAACGGTTATACTGCTGGTTGTTTCGCCATTGGGCAACCAAGCAAAGGATGTTACTCCACTTGCTGTTAGTGTAGCAGATTGTCCTAAACATATTTCTACACTATTAACTTTAGTGGGGTTGGTACCATAAGAAATTACTACCAATCCTGCACCACCCGCTCCACCTTTATTAGTTGCTGCGGCACCTGCTGTGGCAGTAGCTCCAGACCCTCCTCCTCCATAATCAGCACCTGCACCACCAGCACTTGACGATACACCTATGGCTCCAGCACCTCCAATAGGAAGTCCCACACCAATCAATCCTGGCGCTCCACCTGTTCCTGCAGATGCGTCTCCTCCATTTCCTCCAGCATTGGCAGCTCCCCCACCAGCCCCACCAGCAGCACTATTGTTACCTGTAGCTCCGTTACCTCCCGCATATACAAAACCTACATCACCTAAACAGCCAGCGGAAGAACCTGCACCAGCAGCACCATTAGCTCCTGCTGCTGCATTTGCACCTCCAGCACCACCTTTGGCTATAACTGTTGATGCGTCAATAAACCATGAATCGCCACCTGTTGCACCATTATTGGTTGTAATACCAGCAGCACTAATATTGTAGGAAGTACCAGGCACAACAGTTATCTTTTTTCGTACGTATGCCCCTCCTGCTCCGCCGCCACCAGCACTTGACTGAATAAAACTACTAGTTGCGCTCCCCCCAGATCCGCCAGCACCCCAACATTCTACAACAATTTCTGTAACACAAGGTGGTGCTTGCCATGTTGTATTTTGTCCAGAAAAATACACTGCAGTATCCTGAGCTTGCAATTGATTTGCAAATACTATTATAAGAGCTATAGCGCCTATCTTAGAGATAAAAATATTGTAGACTTTCATAATTTTAAAAAAATTTATCTTTGATAATTGTTTAACCTCTATAAATGTTACTCTAGCTTAATTTTTATTAAAATACCGTTTCAAATCATAAGAGAAAAAATACGGTAAAAAGGTTGCAAAGATAATAACATCTTTTTAGTTTTTTATCCAAACAAAATTTCTTCGCTTTCTTTTTGTTCATAAACCTTATTCTATATCTTTACAAAAATTACATTATTTATTTATATAATAAATTCACTTTGAACTAAAAAAATGCTCGCCTTTTTTAAATTAATTCGTTTGCCTAACTTGCTTATTATTGCATTTACACAATATATGGTGCGTTGGTGTTTGATTTATCCAGTTTTAAAAACTCAAGGTCTGGAATTACGATTAAGTAATTTTTACTTTTTTTTGGTTGTTATTGCTACAGTTATAATTGCTGCTGCAGGGTATGTTATTAACGATTACTTTGATGTAAAAATTGATAAAGTAAATAAACCTGAGCGTTTGGTAATAGACAAAGGCGTAAAACGACGCGTTGCCATGGGTGCACATACTGTAATGAATGTGTTGGCAATACTAATTGCTTTATATGTTTCTTATGCTATTGGTGTTTGGAAAATAGGACTCATTTATTTTATATGCGCCGTTGGATTATGGTTTTACTCTACCACCTTTAAACGTCAATTTTTAATAGGTAATATTGTAATTGCAACATTTACAGCCATGGTTCCAATAGTTGTAGGGTTATTTGATTTAATACCTTGTTATACTAATTATTTAAGTGTTGATTACAACCTTAGTTTTAAAAATATAATTTGGTACATCTTAGCAATTTCATCTTTTGGATTTTTAACCACAATAATACGTGAAATAGTTAAAGACATTGAAGATTATGAAGGGGATAAAGAATATGGATGTGAAACAATGCCTATAGTTATCGGTAAAAAAAAATCACAATTAACAGTTGCTGTAATTACCCTAATTACAATGAGTTATTTAGCTTACTTTCAACTTTTACTTTGGACTTCCAACGATAAATTATCGTTCTATTATTTTTTATTTGCCCTTCAATTTCCTTTGGCATTTTTAACTTTTAAAATCACAAAAGCTCAAGATAAAAAGGATTTCAGTTTCATAAGCAATGTTACTAAACTTATAATGTTATTAGGAATTTGCTATTTATTTATTTTTGCATATAACTTACTTTACTTTACCCATGTTATTGAAAGAATTTAAGAATCGTAAAATCATTTTAGCTTCTAAATCGCCACGCAGGCAGTATTTATTAAAGGAACTGGGACTTATTTTTGAAGTAGATACCAAAGAAGTAGATGAAAGTTTCCCTGAAAATTTAAAAGCACAGGAAATACCCCTCTATCTTTGTCAAAAAAAAGCAGATGCCTTTAAAGAAGAATTGAGTAACGATACTATTGTAATTACTGCTGACACCATTGTTTGGCTGGAGAATCAAGTCCTAAATAAACCTGAAAATTTTGAAGATGCTGTTAGAATGCTACAACTACTTTCTGGTAAAATGCATGAAGTGTACACTGGGGTTTGTTTAAAATCAAAAAATAAAACCAAAACGTTTTATGCTGTAACCAAAGTGTATTTTAAAATACTAACTCTGGAAGAAATTGAATATTATATTACTAATTATAACCCTTACGACAAGGCTGGAGCTTATGGTGCTCAGGAATTTATAGGTTACATTGCTATTGATAAAATTGAAGGGACTTATTTTAATGTAATGGGATTACCTTTAAAAGAGTTATATGAAAACTTATTGGCATTTTAATTTTTTAGAATTTATTTTTTTTGTAATTTTGCTAACCTAGGTGGGTTAGAGGTTATTTCTAACTTATTTTACAGAAGTACATTAAACGCTTTATTTATTTGTTCTATCAATTTTGGAATCAAAATTGATGGTAGTACACAATCAGTTAAATCTATTATACCCTTAAATATGAAAAAAGCAATAACAACCATTACACTACTGGCTGTAATATTATTAGGCAATGTAAGTGCCCAAACCAAAATTTCTGGAGTAATTTTATCTCCTAAAATTGCTCCAGCAAAAACAGAATTAATATTGAATGGTGGCGGAGTAAGAACAAAATACTTTATTAAAGTATATGTTGCAGGGCTTTACCTTCAAAACAAATCAACCAAAGCTAAAGAAATAGTTGACGCCGATAAACCAATGGCTGTTAGGTTACATATTATATCCAATTTACTAACAAGTGATAATATGGCAATAGCGATACGTGATGGTTTTGAAAAATCAACAAATGGAAATATTGAACCCTTTAAAAAAGATTTAGATATTATTTGTTCTATTTTTAAAAGTGAACCAATTAAAATAGGTGATATGTTTGAAATATTTTACACACCTGGTATTGGAGTTGGCTGTTTTAAAAATAATAAAGACCAAAAAGTTAGTATACAGGGTATGCCATTTAAAAAAGCTTTGTTTGGCATTTGGTTTTCTGACAATCCTGTTGATGAAAATTTAAAAAAGGGAATGTTAGGATTATAAGAATACTTAATTAAAAAGAAAATGCCAGGTTTATTTTACTTGGCATTTTTTTTTCTTCTTATCTTCACGCCAATAAACTATTGAATAGTTATGAGTATTTTAAAACTAAGTCCAAGCAATTTTGAATTTTTAAAATTGTTAAAAAAAAACAATAACCGTGAATGGTTTGCTGCTAATAAGCAGCTATTTATAAAAGAACAAGAGCAAATAATTAAATTTGCAGATGCTTTGTTATTAGAAATGAATAAGCATGATGTAATTGAAACAGCTTCTGGTAAAAAAAGCATCTATCGAATTTATCGTGATACGCGATTTTCAAAAGATAAAACACCTTATAAAAACAATTGGGCAGGTGGATTTAAACGTGCAACCAAACAACGCCGAGGCGGATATTATTTTCATATTGAACCAGGAAATAGTTTTATTGCTGGCGGTTTTTTTTCACCTGAACCTAAGGATTTAAAACGAATTAGAGATGAATTTGCTTATGATGATGCTCGTATCCGTAAAATTTTAAAAAGTAAAGCATTTACAAATACATTTGGTACGCTAGAAGGGGAACAATTAAAAACCAGTCCGAAAGGATTTGATGCCGACAATGCTGCAATTAACCTGATACGTTATAAGCAATTTTTATTAATTAAAAGGTTTACAGACAAGGAAGTATTAAGTGATAATTTTTTAGAAATGGTAAATGATACATTTAAAAAAATGCGCCCTTTTTTTGATTATATGTCGGAAGTATTAACTACTGACGAAAACGGAATTCCTATACATGAATAAGCTAAAACATACCCTTTACCAACCCTATAAATGGTTTTTCTTTTTTCCATTTATTATACTAAATACTTTATTTTTTGCAACTATTGCAATAATAATAGCAACCTTTATTAGTCAAAAAGCTGGCAGCAAATTTGCCGCTGTTGCTTGGGCTAGGGTAAATTCTTTTTTTACTCCCATGTTTGTAAAAGTTTCTGGCTACCAAAACATTCAAAAAAACACATCTTATATTGTTGTATCTAACCATCAAAGCCATTACGACATATTTGTAATTTATGGATGGTTAGGAATCGATTTAAAATGGGTAATGAAAATGGAATTACGAAAAGTGCCCGCATTGGGTATTGCTTGTGAAAAATTAGGACATATTTTTTTGGATCGTTCCAATTCCAAAGAAGCTATTGAAAGTTTAAATAAAGCTAAAGGGAAATTAATAAATGGCACCTCTATCGTTATTTTTCCTGAAGGAACAAGAAGTGAAGATGGGCGAATAAACCCATTTAAGCGAGGCGCATTTAAACTTGCACTGGATCTTGGTTTACCCATTTTACCTGTAACAATAATTGGCACTAAAGACATACTTCCAACTAATACGCTCAATATTATACCAGGGAATGCTAAAATGATAATTCATGAACCAATTGATATTCAAAACTATTCGGAAAATGAAATTGAGAAGTTTATGAGCGATGTTAAGGCTATTATTGAGACTCCTTTAAACAAATTGCCTCAATGAGATATTTTAAGCAATGCTTATTATTTTAAATAACTGACCGTTAAAATCTGTTTCCTGATGAGCTGACATACCCATTAATTTAATTGCAATAGGAGATACAGGAGAAACAGCATAATACACAACACCGCCTATTTGAATTTTACCTACACTTATTGCAATATAAAAAGCACCCCTATTTGTTATAACAAGGCTTCCTGGCTTAATTATAGAAGATGGTTGATTCGGATTTATTTTTAATATTTTTTTTTTAAGTTCCAAAGCTTCTGATAATTGAGCAGAATTATTCTCCTGTTCCAGTTGCATCATTGCTCTTCCTGTTTCATGTTTATCGCCAGCGCTACTTTTTGTTTCGTCGTTTCCCGATTCGCTTGCTGTAGCTAAAGCACTTTGAATATTATTAATGCGTTGATCTGCAAATTCAACACACTTTGTGTAAAGTTGTATTTTTACAGCTATTTGGCTATTCATTATTTTGCAAAAAAGCTATAATGACAAACAAATCCAAAACTAAAATACTGAGTTGTTCCAGCATTATTATTACTATAACCCGACCAATCATTCAGATACAATTCAGATGGATTAAAAGCACGTTGGATAAATGTATAATTAACAGTTGGACCAAATCCCCAACGAGACTCAACTAAAAATACCATGCCTAATCCAAGTTCAGTATATGGAGATTTGAAATTAGTTACAGCAATTGTTTTAGTATAATCTTTATTAGCAAAATCAGTAAATTTAATAATACTCAATCCTATTACTACATCAGCCGAAAGTATCCATCTGTTTTTATCACCAACATAAAAATTACCTCCTAATTTAACTGCTGAATTTAAAAATTTTACATGAGGTTGTTTTGCATAAGTTGTATTGGTTACTATATTTTTATCCACCTGTAGTAAAGCATCAGAAAATGCAACACCTATATATAGTGACTTATACAATGCCATGTTCACACTAAAATTTGCCTGATAAATACCAATAAAACTTTTACGAAAAGCACTATTACTTGTAGGATTGGGAACCGTAATTGATAATCGGGCAGTAAACAAATCATTAGCTCTTGGCTGTATTAAATTAGTTCTTATTGCTAATGTATCTGTGGATGTAGTATCTTCTTGTGCTTGCAAACTTAAGCAAGTTGCTACAAAAAATATTACGAATAAAAATTTGAACGATTGATTCATAGTACTATTTTTTAATAATTTATACTAAAACAAATACAATGATAATCACAAAAATTAAACATTTGTTCAGTTTCTACACAAATTATTAATCAAATTAAAATTAAATACAAAAACAAATAAATTATGCTAATCAAATTAGTAAATGATACAATCGAATGCTATTTTTGGAGAAACATTATACAAAATGATAAAAGCTAGTAATATCAATAAATCCTACGGTATCCTAAAGGTTTTAAATGGAGTTTCTATTGATATAAAAAAAGGAGAAGTTATTTCAATTGTAGGTCCTTCGGGGGCAGGAAAAACAACGTTACTGCATATTTTAGGAACACTAGACAGAGAAGATTCTGGAACACTAGAAATAAATGAAACACTAATTTCATCCTTAAATGAAAAAAAATTAGCTGAATTTAGGAATAAAAACATTGGATTTGTATTTCAATTTCATCATCTGTTGCCTGAATTTACAGCACTTGAAAACGTTTGTATTCCTGCATTTATAGCTGGTACATCCAAAAATATAGCAGAAGAAAGAGCGAAAGATCTTCTTAATTTTTTAGGATTATCAGAACGTATCCATCATAAACCAAATGAATTGTCGGGTGGGGAGCAGCAACGTGTAGCTGTTGCAAGGGCGTTAATGAATAACCCTTCTGTAATATTAGCGGACGAACCTTCGGGAAATTTAGATTCAAAAACTGCAAAAGAATTGCATAACCTATTTTTTACTTTGCGTGAAAAATTTAATCAAACATTTATCATTGTTACTCACAACCAAGAACTTGCTGATATGGCAGATAGAAAACTGATAATGCGTGATGGTAATATTGTTTAATGCTTTTTCTATATAATTAAAAATATTTTTTTATTTTTTCTAGAAATGATTGAGGTGCCATACAAGGGCGATTATTTTTTTTATTTATAAATATAAGAACTGTGCTGCCTATATTTATCAACTCGTTATTTTGATTGTAAATTTCATATTCAAAAGATAATCTAACAGTAGGCATTTCTTTAATAGTTGTTTTAATTACAAGCAAATCATCATAAAGTGCCGACTTAATGTAACGAGAATTACAGGTATAAACAGGCAACATTACACCATTATCTTCCATCTCTTTATAACTCGACCCAATCTCACGTAAAGCTTCAACTCTTCCAACCTCATAGTATTGAGCATAATTACCATAATAAACATAACCCATTCTATCGGTTTCTGCATAACGCACTCTAACAGTTGTTTCAGATATATACATAATACCATTAATTACAAAAAAAATGAAATTATTTTTTTTGTAAAAATACTGTTTACATTGAACAATAAAAATTAATGAAAATAAAATATTATTTTAGTGTAACTTAATAAATAGATTACATATAAAACCACAAAGAATATAGTAGCCCAAATTATCAGCATATTCAATATTTTAAAAATACAAACATTTTTTGAAGAACATAAATATTCGAAAAAAAACAATACAAAAAAATGATTGCAAATTAAAAACAAATACAATAAAAAAAGCATTAAACATTACAAAATATAATATTCCAAAAAGTCAATAGCTTTTTCATTTTTTTTTAACTTTTTTTTGTGAATAAATGTTGCTGCGTAAATAAAGTTATATATATTTACACCTCAATAACCGCAAATACAGCCTACTTAAGACTTTTAATACATAAACTACATTATAAGAATACCGGATGGAGAAAGGATACACTAAAGTTTGGGATAATTGCCTAGAAATAATAAAGGACAATGTTAGCTCACAAAGTTTTAAAACATGGTTTGAACCTATCAAACCTATAAAATTGGTTGGCAATGTGTTAACGATTCAAGTTCCTAGTCAGTTTTTTTATGAATGGTTAGAAGAACATTACATTAGTTTGTTAAAGAAAACAATAAAAAAAGAATTAGGTGCAACTGGTCGTTTAGAGTACAGTATTATTATGGAAAACAACTATAATAATGCGTCTAAACCATATACTGTTAAAGTTCCAGCTAATAATAAAAAGGAATTAAAAAATCCATCGGTAGCTATGCCGATTGATTTAAACCAAAATACAATTCGTAACCCATTTATTATTCCAGGATTAAAAAAGATAAATGTAGAATCTCAACTTAATCCAAATTATTCATTTGAAAATTTAGTTGAAGGAGATTGCAATCGTTTAGCTCGATCGGCAGGTTTTGCAGTAGCTAACAAACCTGGAGGAACTGCATTTAATCCATTATTAATATATGGCGGTGTAGGTTTAGGTAAAACACATTTGGCTCACGCTATTGGTATTCAAATTAAAAGTGAATTTCCAAACAAAACAGTGCTTTACGTTTCTTCCGAAAAATTTACTCAACAATATATAGACTCTGTTCGCAATAATAACATCAATGATTTTATTCACTTTTATCAAATGATAGATGTATTGATGATTGACGATGTTCAGTATTTTGCAGGTAAAGAAAAAACGCAAGATGTATTTTTTCACATCTTTAATCACTTGCACCAAACGGGTAAACAATTAGTTTTAACTGCTGATAAAGCGCCTGTTGAATTACAAGGATTTGAACAACGTTTGCTTTCCCGCTTTAAATGGGGCTTATCAGCCGACTTACAAGCACCTAGCTTAGAAACACGTATCGCTATTCTTGAAAAGAAAGTATATGCAGATGGTATTGATATGCCTAAAGAAGTACTTGAATATTTAGCATACAGTATTACTACAAATGTTCGCGAATTAGAAGGTGCGCTTATTTCTTTACTTGCACAATCTTCTATGAACAGAAAAGCGATTACGCTTGAACTTGCAAAACAAATGATTGATAAGTTTGTTAAAAATACCGCTCGTGAAGTTTCTATTGATTACATACAAAAAGTTGTTTGTGATTATTTTGATATGCCACTTGAATTATTAAAATCAAAAACACGTAAACGCGAAGTTGTTCAAGCTCGTCAAATAGCAATGTATTTCTCAAAATGTATGACAAAATCTTCATTAGCAACCATTGGTTTACATTGTGGAGGAAAGGATCATGCAACTGTATTACATGCTTGTCGTACTGTTAATAATCTTATGGATACAGACAAACGCTTTAAAAATTATATTGAAGAATTAAACAACAAAATTACTATTCAATAACATTTGAAAATACTTTGATAAAAAATAGGAATCAGCATATCTGATTCCTATTTTTTTGTTTCTTTTTTGTTAGAAATAAATTGTATTACAATGCATTCGAGGAACAACGACACTAAACAAAGGCTTTAATAAACAATGACTAAAATATTAATGGTTTGTTTGGGAAATATTTGTCGCTCCCCTTTAGCCGAAGGTATACTTCGTGATAAAACAAAGAAATTAAACCTAAATACCATAATTGATTCTGCAGGAACGTCAGATAATCATGTTGGACAACATCCAGATAAACGCAGCATTTTAAATGCAAAAAAAAATGGTATTGATATATCACAGTTAAAAGCTCGCCAATTTAAGGTTTCTGATTTCGACATCTTTGATTACATATATGTAATGGATGAATATAATCTTGCAGATGTTCTAGAACTTGCAAGAAATGATAATGATAGAAAAAAAGTTGAATTTATTTTAAATAAAGCATTTCCAAATTCAAATATGGCTGTTCCCGATCCATATTATGAAGGAGAAAAAGAATTTGAACACGTTTTTCAATTACTTAATAAAGCTTGCCTAATAATTGCTAAATCCCTATAAAAAACAATAATTACATCAATGACCGAAAAAGGAATACTCTACTTAATTCCCTCAACACTAGGTGATACGGGTGAAACCATGGATGTTATTCCTATAAAGGTTAACCAAATAATCAATACCATTGATGAATTTATTGTTGAAAATGAAAAATCAGCACGTCATTATTTAAAAAAGATTGGTATCAAAAAATCATTACAGGAAATTATTTTACACCCATTAAATCAACATACCGAAGCCAAAGAAATTTCAACCTATTTGAATTCAATTGATCTTGGAAAAAACATTGGAATTATTTCAGAGGCTGGTTGCCCTGGTGTTGCTGATCCAGGAGCTGAAGTTGTAAAATTGGCTCACCATAAAAATATAAAAGTTGTACCATTGGTGGGGCCCTCCTCTATCTTGCTTTCCCTTATGGCATCTGGTTTTAACGGACAAAGTTTTACATTCAACGGATACCTTCCTAAAGAACGTAGTGAAAGAATAAAAAAAATAAAAGACTTAGAAAAACGAGCTCAACAATACGATCAAACACAACTATTTATTGAAACGCCATATAGAAACACGCATTTGCTTGATGATATTTTATCTACTTGCGACAGTAAAACTAAGCTTTGTATAGCTTGCGATATAACCCTTCCAACAGAATTTATAAAAACTAAAAGTATTTTTGAATGGAAAAAACAGACGCCTGAAATAAATAAACATCCAACTATTTTTTTACTTTACAAGTAAATACTGAACATTGATTGAAATGACGAAATTAGGGCTATATAAACCATAAACAGTGAAAGGAATAACAGATAACAGTTAGGCATTGTAAAAACTTCAACATTCAGTTCGTCACACTTATTATTCTATACGGGCAAATACAAAGATGGCTGTCTACACAATTAGCTCTTTTCTTTTGTCAACTTTTCTGGCTTACACGCTTCTCCTAATTTTAATTTTTGTAACAAATTTATTTCTTGCTCAACTGCCCATGAAAAAAAGGCAACTTTAAAAACTTGCACATGCTTTATGATAAATTCCTAACTGTCTTTTTAGCAACACACAGTACAGAACTAATTGCCCATGAAACAATAAGCTGTAAATTTTTTATCACACTTTTTTCTGGCTGTCTAAAAATAAATTATGGTAACTATTTTTCTAAACTTCTTGTATTTTTTGCGGCAATGCTTAATTTAAAATTAAGCTAATTTCGTTTTCTTGTCCTGATATTTTTCAACTGAATTATTCATTCGAGTACTTCTAATTGTATAGTGCCTAACAAGTAAATTAAAGATGTACCAAATAAATAGCACTAATATATATTATAGTTTTTTCATCAATTGATATTTGCAGTATCTTTGTGCCTTAAAATTTCTAGGCGCCCTCTTGTATGGATGTTTAGTTTAAAACTAAAAAGATGATTAATATTACTTTACCAGACGGTTCCGTTCGTCAATACGAAAAAGGAACTACAGCACTTCAAATTGCCTCATCAATTTCAGAAGGTTTAGCGCGAAATGTTTTAGCAGCTAAAGTAAAACTATCCACAAAACCCGAAAAAGGTTTTAAAGTTTGGGATGCTACACGTGCTATAGACACGGATGCCAATTTAGTTTTATTAACAATGAATGATACCGAAGGAAAATCAACTCTTTGGCACTCTTCTGCACATATAATGGCAGAAGCTATAGAGGCTATTTACCCTGGAACAAAATTCGGTATTGGTCCACCAATCGAAAATGGTTTTTATTACGATATTGATTTAGGTGGCAAAGCGCTTACTCAAGACGACTTCAAAAAAATTGAAGATAAAATATTAGAACTTGCTCGCCAAAACAATGCGTTTATCCGTAGTGAAGTTTCAAAATCTGATGCTATCTCCTACTTTAAACAAAAAGATGATGAGTATAAATTAGATCTTTTGAATGGATTAGAAGATGGAAGCATTACCTTTTACCAACAAGGTAACTTTACCGATTTGTGCCGTGGTCCACACATTCCATCTACAGGATTTATTAAAGCTGTAAAGCTTATGAATGTTGCAGGAGCTTATTGGAGAGGTGACGAAAAAAATAAAATGCTTACCCGTGTTTATGCTATTACCTTTACTAAACAAAAAGACTTATCTGATTATTTAATCCTTTTGGAAGAAGCAAAAAAACGTGACCACCGCAAATTGGGTAAGGAATTAGAATTATTCGCATTCTCAGAAAAAGTAGGTATGGGTTTACCGTTATGGCTTCCAAAAGGTGCAGCATTGCGTGAACGTTTAGTTCAATTTTTACAAAAAGCACAAATTAAAGGTGGGTACTTACCAGTTATAACGCCTCACATTGGAAACAAAAACCTTTATATAACTTCGGGACATTACGAAAAATATGGGGCCGACTCATTTCAACCTATCAAAACACCACATGAAGGAGAAGAGTTTTTTTTAAAACCAATGAATTGTCCGCATCACTGCGAAATTTATAAAACTTCACCTCGTTCCTACAAAGATTTACCAATCCGTTTTGCCGAATTTGGAACGGTTTACCGTTATGAACAAGCTGGGGAATTACATGGCTTAACTCGTGTAAGAGGATTTACACAGGATGATGCCCACTTGTTTTGTCGTCCAGATCAAGTAAAAGAAGAGTTTTGCAAAGTAATTGACCTTGTACTTTATGTATTCAAGGCCTTAAATTTTCATGATTTTACAGCACAAATATCTTTGCGCGATCCAGAAAATAAAACTAAATACATTGGATCGGACGAAAATTGGGCATTGGCCGAAAGTGCTATCATTGAATCCGCAGCCGAAAAAAATTTAAAAACTATTATTGAAACTGGAGAAGCTGCTTTTTACGGTCCCAAATTAGATTTTATGGTAAAAGATGCCATCGGTCGTAAATGGCAATTAGGAACTATTCAGGTTGATTATAATTTACCTGAACGATTTGAACTAGAATATACAGGAAGCGACAACCAAAAACACCGTCCAGTAATGATACACCGAGCTCCGTTCGGTTCATTAGAAAGATTTATAGCCGTTTTAATAGAACATTGTGCTGGAAAATTTCCCCTTTGGTTAAATCCTGAACAAATAGCCATTTTGCCAATTAGTGAAAAATACAACGATTACGCAAAAAAAGTTTTAGAATTGCTAAAAAATTACGATATTCGCGGGCTCGTTGATGAAAGAAACGAAAAAATAGGTAAAAAAATACGTGATACTGAGTTGCAAAAAGTACCGTATATGTTGATTGTTGGAGAGAAAGAAGAAGCCGAAAATACAGTTTCTGTTCGCAAACAAGGAGAAGGAGATTTAGGTAGTTTTGGAATTGAAGACTTTGCAAAAATCATTAATGACGAAATTGCATTATTAAAATAAAGTATAAACCAAACATAGGAGGAACAAGCTATAGCAGCTCCATTTAACCCAAGTGCTGGCAGACCAACTAGTCCGACAGTAAGCACACCACCGGTAGACCGTAGATTCGGAAAAGGTGGTCAAAGAAGAAAAGAAGATTTACACAACATCAATGGCAGAATAAGAGCCAAAGAAGTTCGTGTGGTTGCAGATGGAATTGAACCCGGAGTTTATCCAATTGAAAAAGCTTTGGAAATAGCCCGTGGTATGGGAATGGACTTGGTTGAGATTTCACCAAATGCAGAACCTCCTGTTTGTAGAGTAATTGATTATAAGAAATTCTTATACGATCAAAAGAAAAAACAAAAAGAATTAAAAGCAAAAGCTGCAAAAACAGTAATTAAAGAAATTCGTTTTGGTCCACAAACAGATGATCACGATTTTACCTTTAAGAAAAATCATGCAATTAAATTTTTACAAGAAGGCTCTAAGGTAAAAGCATTTGTATTTTTTAAGGGACGTTCAATTTTATTTAAGGAACAAGGCGAAATTTTATTATTACGCTTTGCAAATGAATTAGAAGATTATGGAAAGGCGGAACAATTGCCTGTGTTAGATGGAAAAAAAATGATTATGGTAATTGCACCTAAGAAAAATTAAGAACGAAGCAAGAATATAATAGAAAAAAGAGTAAACAATAGACAAGAATAAAACAATTTACAATTTAATAAAAAAGGAAGATGCCTAAAATGAAAACGCATTCCGGTGCTAAAAAGAGATTCTCGTTAACCGGAACAGGAAAAGTTAAAAGAAAACATGCTTTTAAAAGCCATATCCTGACAAAAAAAACAACTAAAGCAAAACGAGCTTTAACTCAAGCTGGTTTAGTAGATCACACAGATTTACCACGTGTAAAAGCGATGCTTACTATCGGAAAGTAAAAAATACGGCTTGCTAGAGAGATTGCAGAGTATTGCCAATCAATCAAAATCAAAAGTATTACAGTTCATTAATTATAAACCAGGTAATCAGCATCAAGCTTCTATGAAAAGAACGCTGCTTACTAAAAAACTAAGAAAACATGCCTAGATCGGTTAACGCTGTGGCTTCAAGAGCCAGAAGAAAAAAAGTACTAAAACAAACTAAAGGTTATTGGGGAGCCAGAAAAAACGTTATTACAATAGCTAAAAACGTTCTTGAAAAAGGTTTAACTTACGCTTACCGCGATAGAAAACAAAAGAAACGTAATTTCCGCGCTATTTGGATACAACGTATCAATGCAGGTGTTCGTCCTTACGGATTATCATACTCTCAATTTATGGGTAAAGTTCACTCTAAAAATGTTGATTTAAACCGTAAGGTTTTAGCTGATTTAGCAATGAACCACCCTGAAGCTTTCAAAGCTGTAGTTGAGTCAGTAAAATAAAAATACTCAAAACAATAAATGGAAGGGATTTGGTGAAAACTAAATCCCTTTTATGTAAAATTATAATCCATAAAACTTACAAAAAGTATGAGCAAAAAAATATTAGCCAACGATGGCATTGACCCTATAGGAAAAGCACTATTAGAAAAAGCTGGTTTTACTGTAGTTACAGATAAAGTAGCACAAGAAAACCTTGCTACTGCTATCAACGAACAAAATTTTGTAGGCTTAACAGTACGAAGCGCTACCAAAGTGCGTAAAGATGTTATTGATGCTTGCCCAGGCTTAAAATTAATAGGTCGTGGTGGTGTTGGAATGGATAACATTGATGTAGATTATGCAAGAAGCAAAGGACTTGCTGTAGTAAATACTCCTGCTGCTTCTTCACACTCTGTTGGCGAATTAGTATTTGCTCACTTGTTCAACAGTGTACGTTTTTTATACGACAGCAACCGTCAAATGCCTGTTAACGGCGACACACAATTTGAAACATTAAAAAAGAAATATGCCAAAGGTATTGAGTTAAAAGGTAAAACATTAGGTGTAATAGGTTTTGGTCGTATTGGACAAGCTACAGCTAAAATAGCTTTAGGTTGTGGTATGAAGGTATTGGCTTTTGACCCATTTTTGAAAGAAGCAAATCTTAACCTTGAGATTGAAGGTGTTTCTAATAAAATTGCAGTGAAGATTACAACTGTTGCTTTGGAAAAATTATTAGCTGAAAGTGATTTTATTACTATGCACGTTCCGGGTGGTAAAGTAATTACCAAAAAGGAATTGGATCAAATGAAAAACGGTGTTATTTTGGTAAACGCTGCACGCGGTGGCGTTATTGATGAGAACGATCTAATCGAGGCATTAAATTCCGGCAAAGTTGCTCATGCTGCCTTGGATGTTTTTGAAAATGAACCTTCTCCTAAAAAAGAATTATTATCTCACCCTAAAATATCCTTAACACCTCATATTGGTGCTGCTACAGACGAAGCTCAAGAGCGTATTGGTGTTGAATTAGCTGAATTAATTATTTCAAACCTGAGCTAATATTATAAATTTATAATTGGAATAAAGGTAATGATTTTAAAAATCATTACCTTTATTTTTTTATACTGTAAATGGCAATTATAATACCTTTCAAAGGCATTCGTCCCTCAATAGATAAATCGCATTTGGTTCCTTCGCGCGCTGTTGATAATTATAATAAATCTGAATTACAAGCCGAATTATCACACAACTCATTTTCTTTTTTGCATGTTGTAAATCCAGATTTTAAAGACGTTTCAAAAACAAAACCAGGTTCTGATGAACGTTTACAAAAAACAAAAGCAAAGTTTCATTCACTTATTGATGAAAAAATACTAATTCAAGACAATAAACCCTGCTATTACATTTATCAGCAAAACAAAGATGAAAACAGTTATACAGGAATTATCGCTTGTACGAGTATCGACGATTACTTTAATGGGACAATTAAAGTTCACGAGCAAACACTTATAGAACGAGAAGAGAAACTAAAACATTATTTAGATATCTGTGAGTTTAATGCGGAACCTGTTCTATTTAGTTATCCAAACGATACAATCATCAATCAAATCACTTTAAAATCAATACAAAAACCACCGGAATACGATTTTAAAACAAGTGATAAAGTACATCACCAACTATGGGTAGTTAAGGATGAAAATTTAATTTTTCAACTTAAAAACCAATTTTCAAAAATACAACATATTTATATCGCCGATGGACACCATCGTTCCGCATCATCCGCTTTACTTGGCAAATCTAGAAGAAATAAATTTCCCGACTATACAGGGCAAGAACCTTTCAACTTTTTTCTTGGGATATTTTTTCCAGAAACAGAACTGAACATTTTTGATTTTAATCGTGTAGTAAAAAACTTAAATCATTTATCACCAAAGGAGTTTATAACCAAAGTATCTGATAAATTTATAGTTACTGATTTAGGATGTAGTATTTATAAACCTACAAAAAAAAATAATTTCAGTATGTATTTAGATGGAAAATGGTATTCCTTAGATGCTAAAGCTGAAATATTTAAAAAAAATAATAATGAAGAAATACTTGATTCATCAATACTTTTAGAGCATATACTCTCCCCTATTTTAAATATAAAAGACCTAAGAAATAACAAACATATTGCCTTTGTTTCGGGAATTAAAGGCATGCAGGAATTAAAAAAACAAGTTGATGAATTACATTATGAAATAGCTTTTGGCTTATTCCCTGTAAAAATGAAACAATTAAAGTACTTTGCCGACCATAATAAAATAATGCCTCCTAAAACTACATGGATAGAACCTAAAATGAGAAGCGGATTGGTGATTTATAGTTTGGAATAGTTAATAGTTAATAGTTAATAGTTAATAGTTAAAAAATAACAATTAAAGATGTCCATAAAAGAAAACATACATAAAATAACAACTTCATTGCCAACTAATGTTACACTAGTTATTGTTACTAAAACTCATCCTGTAGAAAAACTTATGGAAGTGTACCAAACAGGAAATCATATTTTTGGTGAAAATAAGGTTCAGGAAATGTGCGATAAATATGAGCAATTACCTAAAAACATTGAATGGCATTTGATAGGACATTTGCAAACTAACAAGGTCAAATTTATTGCCCCTTTTGTATCTCTCATCCATTCTATCGATAGTTTAAAACTTTTACAAGAAATAAATAAACAAGCGATAAAAAACAATCGGATAATTAATTGTTTACTACAAGTTTACATTGCAAAAGAAGAAACAAAATTTGGTTTGGATTTTAATGAAGCTGAAAACCTTTTAAGATCCGATGCTTTGAAAGAATTACACAATATAAAAATTACAGGATTAATGGGTATGGCAACCAATACTGATAATGAAAAACAAATTGAATTGGAATTTTTATCTTTAAAACAGTTTTTCGAGAAACAAAAGCAATTGGAAACTACCAATATTAAATTGGAAACTTTAAGTATGGGGATGAGTTCCGATTATTTATTAGCAATTAAAAGCGGAAGTAACCTAATAAGAGTGGGTAGTTCTATCTTTGGTAAAAGAATCTGAGCACGCCACTTTTCGTTTAATAGTAATAAACAAAAGACCACAGCTTGTATAAAAGCGACATAAATTAAAATTATTTGTTTTTTCAAATTAGCCTACTTATATTTGCGATATAAATATTAAAAATTAAAATTAGATTACAATGAAAACAGGTACGGTAAAATTTTTTAATGAATCAAAAGGATTTGGTTTTATTAAAGACGATCAAGGTCAAGAATTTTTTGTTCATGCAACTGGATTAGCTGACAAAATCAGAGAAAATGACACAGTAACTTTTGATGTTACTGAAGGAAAAAAAGGTTTAAATGCGGTTAATGTAAAAAAATCGTAATAAATTTTCTTCTTTAATTAAAAAGCCGCCATTACTAATTGTATGGGCGGCTTTTTAAATTAAATTATTGCATTTAAATTTACATTAGAATGCTGCAATTTTATCTGAAATATATTGACCAGTTTTTAATTTATTAACAATTTTTGAGAATGCATCAATTGTGTAATCAACATCTGCTTGCGTATGTACCGCTGTAGGTATTAAACGTAAAATTATCATTCCTTTTGGCACAACGGGATATACCACCATTGAACAGAAAACATTAAAATTTTCACGTAAATCTAAAATCAAATTAGTTGCTTCCGGAATAGAACCATTCATGTATACAGGTGTTACCGGCGAATTTGTTTCTCCAATTTCAAAACCGGCATTTTTTAAACCACTTTGCAAAGCGTGAGTAATTTCCCATAATTTATTTTTCAATTCAGGGTTTTTACGCATCAGTTCCAAACGTTTTAAAGCTCCTAAAACCAATGCCATTGGCAATGCTTTGGCAAAAATTTGAGAACGCATATTGTAACGTAAATACTCAACAATTTGCTCATCGCTGGAAATAAAACCACCGATTAATGCAAATGATTTAGCGAAGGTTCCAAAATAAATATCTATTCCATCCTGACAACCTTGCTCCTGCCCTGTTCCACCTCCTGTTGCGCCCATTGTTCCAATACCATGAGCATCGTCAACAAATAAACGAAATTTATATTTTTTCTTTAGTTCAACAATTTCTTTTAATTTTCCTTGATCACCTCGCATTCCAAAAACACCTTCGGTAATCAATAAAATAGAACCGTTTTGTTCTTCAGCTAATTTTGTTGCTCGTTGCAATTGTTTTTCACAATCTGCAATATCATTGTGTTTGTATACATAACGTTTACCCATGTGTAAACGTACACCATCCAAAATACACGCATGGGATTCGGCATCGTATACAATCACATCATGGCGATCTACTAAACAGTCGATTGCAGAAACCATTGCCTGATAACCGAAATTACAAAGGATTGTATCTTCTTTTTGAACAAATGCTGATAATTCAGCCTCTAACTGCTCGTGAGCATTTGAATTTCCACTCATCATACGGGCTCCCATAGGCAACGCAAATCCAAATTGAGCTGCAGCATCTTGATCTGCTTTTCTAACTTCAGGATGGTTAGCTAAACCTAAATAATTATTTAGGCTCCAGTTCAACCTTTCCTTCCCACGAAAAATCATCTTAGGTGCAATATCACCCTCCAATTTAGGAAATGTAAAATATCCGTGGGACTCCTTTGCATGCATCCCTATAGGACCACGGTTGGCTTTAATTTTATCAAATAAATCTTTCATAGTATCAATAATTACTCTTTTAAAAAACTTTTTAAAGTTGCGAAAGTACGATATTTGTAACTTATGTTCAAAGTGATTTATCACTAAAAATTAACCAAATAACTGTTAGTTACTCTTATGCCTAATAAAAAAACAATATAACACCTGTATTTAAACAAAAAAACGTATCTTCGCTTCCTAATTTATGCAAAATATAAAAAATAAAATATCATTTATATTGTTTGTGCTCTTGATTTCGGCTTCGTGTAATAGTGAAAAAAAAATATACGATTCTGAATCCAAACAAAACAAACCAAAACATAAAAGTATTGCCTTTGGAAAGTTTAACAAACTTATGAAAAATGGTGATTCCGAAGCTAAATTTAATGGTGCTGTTAAATATTTTGACGCCAAGGATTACACCAAAGCGTTAATGCTCTTTGAAGAATTGATGGGAATATACAGGGGTACTTTAAAGGCTGAAGAAGTTCAATACTATTACGCAAATTGCAATTATTATTTAGGAGATTATATTTTAGCTGGGTATCAATTTAGGACATTTGTAAAAAATTATCCTAATAGCAAACATCTTGAATATTGTGCTTTTATGAATGCTTATTGTTTTTATTTAAACTCACCAGACTTTAGCCTTGAGCAAACTGATACCTATTTGGCAATTAAAGAATTTCATCGTTTTACATTACAATTCCCTGGAAGTGAAAAAATACCTGAATGTAATGATATATTAGACAAACTAAGAGATAAACTAGATCGCAAATCTTACGAAAGTTCAATGCTATACTACAATATGGCAAATTACAAATCAGCAATTGTAGCATTTGCTAATCATATAAAGGATTTTCCAGATACTAAGCATGAAGAGGAACTAAAATATTTGACCATTAAATCATATTATTTATTAGCGATAAACAGTATTGAATCAAAAAAACAAGAACGTTTTAAAGGAGCTGTAGATTCGTACATTAAATTTGTTGATACATTTCCTAAAAGCAAATACATAAAAGATGCGGAAAATATTTATTCCAATTCATTACAAAATTTAGAAAAATTTAACAAACCAACATCATAAAACCAATGGACTACAAAAAAACAACAGCCGACTTAACTACAACAACTCGCGATTTGAGAGATATTGATGGTAAAACTGGTAATATTTATGAAAGTATTGCTATCATTTCTAAACGTGCTAATCAAATTAGCGGAGAAATTAAAGAAGAGTTAACCAATAAGTTAGCTGAATTTGCTTCTACTACAGATAATTTGGAAGAGATTTTTGAAAACCGCGAACAAATTGAAATTTCTAGATTTTATGAGCGTTTACCAAAGCCTTCATTAATTGCGATACAGGAATTTTTTGACGATAAAATCTACTATCGTAACCCCAATACAGAAACTAAATAAGTTTAAAGTTCAAAGTTTGAAAGTTTAACATGATATAACTTTTAAACTTTAAACTTTTAAACTTTGAACTAAAATTTTATGCTCCGCAATAAGAACATAATAGTTGGTGTAACTGGTAGTATTGCTGCTTATAAATCAGCATTATTGGTTCGTTTACTTGTAAAAGAAGGCGCCAATGTTCAGGTTATAATGACATCTTCGGCTCTTGATTTTATTACCCCCATTACACTTTCAACACTTTCTAAAAATCCTGTACTTATTGATTTTGCTAAAGACAAAACAGGGCTATGGAATAACCATGTAGACCTCGGACTATGGGCAGATATAATAATCATAGCACCTGCATCTGCCAATACTATTGCTAAAATGGCTAATGGTATTTGTGATAATCTTTTACTTGCAACCTGTTTATCCGCACGCTGCAATATTTATTTTGCACCAGCAATGGATTTGGATATGTATAAACACCCTTCCACACTTACAAATTTAGACAAACTAAAATTATTTGGATATAAAATAATTAATCCCGGAACAGGTGAATTAGCAAGCGGTTTAATTGGTGAAGGTAGAATGGCTGAACCAGAGGAAATTACCACATTTATAACAACTGCCTTATCAAAAAAATTAGCCTATAGTGGTAAAAAAATTTTAGTAACTGCCGGACCCACTTATGAAGCTATTGACCCTGTAAGATTTATAGGTAATCATTCGTCTGGCAAAATGGGTTTTGCAATTGCTGAAGAATTTGCTAACCAGGGAGCTGAAGTTACGTTGGTATGTGGTCCCAATAGCTTAACTACAAGTAATAAAAACATACATCGTATTGATATTACATCGGCTGAAGAATTATATAACGCATCTATAAAAGCATTTAAAACAGCAAATATTGCTATCCTTTCTGCTGCTGTTGCTGATTTTAAACCAGCAAAAATTTCAGTTCAAAAAATAAAAAAATCCTCCGCTACAAAATCAGTAGAATTAGTTTCAACAATTGATACACTTGCCGAACTTGGAAAAGTGAAAAAATCAAATCAACTTTTAATAGGTTTTGCTTTGGAAACAGAAAATGAAGTGGAAAATGCAAAACTCAAAATTAAAAATAAAAATTTAGATCTAATTGTTCTTAACTCCCTGAATGATACAGGTGCTACCTTTAAAAAAGATACTAATAAAATAAGTATAATTGATAAGAACAATAAAATTACAAAATTTGAGTTAAAGAATAAATCAGAAGTAGCAAAAGATATTCTAACAACAATTCTTAACTTCAAATCCAAATAAATTGCGCCGCCTATTTTTATCTATTTTATTTTTAGTTAGCACTCAAATAAGCTACGCTCAGGAATTAAACTGTCAAGTGCAAATTGTATCTCAACAAATTGAAGGAACGGATAAACGCGTATTCGATGTTTTAAAATCAAACATTGTTGAATTTATGAATAGCAGAAAATGGACGAGCGATGTTTTTAAGAACAACGAACGCATCGATTGCAATATATTAATCAACATTACCAAACGTATTGCTATAGATGAATTTGAAGGGACCATTGAGATTCAATCACGTAGACCAGTGTACAAAGCATCTTACAATTCGCTACTTTTAAATTTTAATGACAATGATTTTCATTTTAAATATCAGGAAGGACAACCTCTTGATTTTATTGAAAATACCTACACTTCCAATCTTACATCAGTACTTGCATATTACGCTTATCTTATTATTGGATTGGATTACGATTCCTTTTCACTAAAAGGAGGAACACCCTACTTGCAAAAAGCTTTAGCCGTTGATAATAATGCACAAAGTTCACCAGAAACAGGGTGGAAGGCATTTGATGGTACGAAGAACCGATATTGGGTGATAAATAATATGCTGGACGCTACATTTATACCTATCAGAGAGGCTATGTATCAATATCACAGATTAGGATTAGATGTAATGGTATCCAATAAAGTGGCTGCCCGAAAAGCTATTTTAGAAAGTTTAGACAATTTAAAACAAATTCACGAAATAAAACCTTTATCCTTTAGTATGCAGGTATTTTTTAATGCTAAAGCAGATGAAATTATTAATATTTTTTCGGGTGCTACTAGCGAAGAAAAAAATAAGGTTTTGGAAATTGTTAACTTGCTAGACCCTACTAACAGTAACAAGTATCAAAAAATAAACGGTCCACAATAATCCCCTGTTTTTCTTTCTCAATATAATGTTGATTTCTTTTCTAAAAAAAATCAGATAATAAAAATTCAAAGCCTTAATTTAGCTGCTTTTTAAATAACTTTTAAAAGTTGTTTTTATTTTAAATAAAAAAACAGATTAAAAATCTGTTTTACTATATATATGCTTAAACATTTATCTATACAAAATTATGCTTTAATCGATAAAGTTGAAATCGACTTTTCTGATGGCTTAACAATTATTACAGGAGAGACTGGTGCTGGAAAATCTATACTTTTAGGCGCTTTAGGTTTGATAGCTGGCAACAGAGCTGATACTCAATCTTTACAGGACAAAACAAAAAAATGTATTGTTGAAGCTTCTTTTCTAATTAAAGATTATTCATTAAAGAATTTTTTTGCTGTGCAGGAACTAGATTATGAAAACATTACCAATATTCGCAGAGAAATAAATCCTGAAGGCAAATCGCGAGCCTTTGTTAACGACACACCTGTTACGCTTTCTCAACTTAAAGAGTTAACTGAGCGATTGATTGATATCCATTCTCAACATCAAACATTAACACTTAACGGAAGTGAATTTCAACTATCCGTTATTGATATTTATGCCCAACATGAGGAGCTATTGACGGAATATGAATCTAAATTCAAGTCATTCAAATTGTTTGAAAAAACATTGAATGATTTGCTTTTAAGGGAATCGCAAGCAAAAAAAGAATTGGATTATTTTCAGTTTCAATTTAATGAGTTGGAAGAAGCTAATTTAAAAGCTTGTAAACAAAGTGAAATGGAACAAGAGTTGCAAACACTTAACAATTCCGAAGAAATTAAATTAAACCTTTCAAAAACGGCATTTGGTCTCAATGGTGGTGAACAAAATATACTTTCATCCCTCAATGAAATAAAAGCTATACTTGCATCATTCGCTAAATTTAAACCGGAAATAAATGAATTAAGTTCTCGACTTAACAGCTCTTACATTGAACTAAAAGATATTTGCAATGAATTGGAAAGTTTGGAACAAGACTTTATTTATAATCCAACACGGATTGAAGAATTAACAGCTATACTTGATACAATTTATCGTTTACAACAAAAACATCAGGTAAAAACCATTGAAGAATTATTAAATATTAAAGAGGAGTTAAATAACAAATTGCTTGATTATAGTTCGCTCGAAAACGATATTGAGAAAACTACAAAAGAATTAGATATTGTTCAAAAAACATTGATAGCATTAGCTAAGAAAATTAGTGCCAACAGAAAAAAAGTAATTCCTAAAATAGAGAAGGATATAGCTTCCCTCCTATCCTCCTTATCGATGCCAAATGCTCAATTAAAAATTGAACTTATAGAATTAGAATTATTAGGTGCGAAAGGATTGGATAAAGTTAATTTTCTTTTTTCAGCAAATAGAGGTGGAGATTTCAAAGATCTTAACAAGGTTGCATCAGGAGGAGAGTTATCACGATTAATGTTAAGTATAAAATCACTGATAGCTCAACTTACAGCATTACCAACCATTATTTTTGATGAAATTGATACGGGAGTGTCGGGGGATGTAGCAGATAAGGTAGGTAGCATTATGAACCTGATGGCAAAATCAATGCAGGTAATAACAATCACTCATTTGCCACAAATAGCCAGTAAAGGACAAAATCATTTATTTGTTTACAAGGAAGATAAACAAAATAAAACATTCAGCAATATCAAAAAACTGTCAGAAGACGGGCGTGTTCAGGAAATTGCTAAAATGCTGAGTACAGGAACGCCAACGGCATCAGCAATAAAAAATGCCGAGGAATTATTAAAAAATTGATGTGGTGATGTGCTAATTACTAAAAAAGAGGAGAATTTATTAAATCGAAACGATGGTTAATATATATTATTGGTAATTTAATCCTGTTTATTATATTTGCATACATTAACACATTAAAAAACAGCAAATAAAATTTAAAATCAAATAAACATGGCATATAACTTATTAAAAGGTAAACGAGGAATTATAAGCGGCGCATTGGATGAAAATTCAATTGCATGGAAAGTAGCGGAGAAAGCGCATGAAGAAGGTGCTACTTTTGTTTTAACCAACGCTCCAATTGCAATGCGAATGGGCGAAATAAAACAGTTGGCAGAAAAAACAAATTCGCAAATTATTCCAGCAGATGCAACAAGTGTTCCCGAACTTACAAATTTATTCACTCAATCCCAAGAAATATTAGGTGGCAAAATTGATTTTGTATTACACTCTATTGGGATGAGTGTAAACATTCGTAAAAATATAGCTTATACCGATTCCAACTATGATTATTTCATGAAAGGTATTGATGTATCAGCATTATCATTACACAAAATGTTGAGTGTTGCTAAAAAAATGGATGCTATTAATGAATATGGTAGCGTGGTTGCCCTCACTTATATGGCGGCACAGCGTACCTATCCTTTTTATACCGATATGGCAGATATTAAAGCAATGTTGGAGTCGATAGCACGTAGCTTTGGTTATCATTATGGTAAAGATAAAAAGGTAAGGATAAATACTGTTTCCCAATCGCCGACAAAAACAACTGCAGGAAATGGAATAAAAGGATTTGGCGAATTTTATAAATTTGCAGATTCTGTTGCGCCATTAGGCAATGCAAGTGCCGAATCTTGTGCCGATTATTGTATCACTTTATTTTCCGATCTTACCAGAATGGTTACAATGCAAAACTTATTTCATGACGGAGGTTACTCATCAACTGGAGCTAGTATGGAAGCAATACTAAAGTTTGAAAACGATTAATTGATAAGAATATGTACTTTACCTAATTTTTTCTAATTATATAACTATTTCCATCTTTCCTTTATCCACTTTTCCTGTTGTTCCTTATTTAAAAAAGTCCATGCTACAATACGGCTTGTTTTATTACCCTGTCCCATTACCATGGTTTTTATTTCGGCAACTTCCACTTTATGCAATGTGTCATAAACATATTTAAGATTAACCTGTTTGGATATTAAGGTAGAAAAATAAAAACATGAATTATAAAACTGCTTACTCTGAAATATCATATTTTTTACAAATTGCAGCTCACCTCCTTGACACCACAATTCGGCATTTTGTCCTCCAAAGTTCAAAACAACTTTAGTGTTTTTTTTACCTTTCAAATTACTAAGTTTACGTAATGAACCTCTTTGAGCTTCTGCCAAAGAAGAATGAAAGGGAGGATTACAAACAGTAACGTCAAAGCGTTCATTTATTTGTATAATATCTTGAAAAACATTTCTGAAATTTTGTTGTAATCTAATTTCTATATTTTCTTTTAAAGTAGGATTTAAGTCCACTATTTTATTTGCCGATGAAATAGCAAACTCATCGATATCTGTACCAACATACGACCATCCGTATACTTTATTACCGATAATTGGATAAATACAGTTTGCTCCTACTCCAATGTCAAGACATTTTATTTTAATCCCCTCGGGGATTTTTTCTTTGTTTTTAAATGCTAATAAATCAGCTATATTATGGATATAGTCTGCCCTTCCAGGAATTGGCGGACATAGATAATTGGCTGGAATATCCCAATACTGAATGTTATAATAATGTTTTATAAGTGCTTTGTTAAGCATTTTCACAGCTTGAGGATCAAAAAAATCGATAGACTCATCATCGTAAATATTTAATTTTACAAAAGGAGTTAATTCGGGACTAGTTTTAATAAGTTGTTTGAAATCATATCTTTCACGATGTTTGTTTCGCGGATGCAATTCGTATTTCAACTTAGGGTATTCTTTTTTTGGAGAAAACATTAGATTTTATTTTACCCTCATTCACGTGATACTAAATTTAACTATTAAAACCTATTCAAAGTCTTTATACAACAGATATTTTTTGCGGATTACCTTAAACTTATCAACCCCAGGCTTCCAGGTTTTTCTAATGTCCTCTTCGCTCACACCATCTTTTATCTGCTGCTGCAATGTAGCATTGCCAACATGGTAATTAAAATTCTCATCAAAAAAAGTAGTTTTATCAGGTGTATTTTGATATGTTCCCATCAACCAGAATAAATAAATTTTCTTAATATTTTTCAAGTACTCAATACCAAAATCTGAGAGATTATAACCATAACATACCTGTCCGTTGTATTTTGGTTCAGCAGCACTTGCCTTCGGCGATGGAGTAAATTTAAAATCCGCTTTAGCCCCTTTTGGATACGACTTTTGTAACGTTGGATGACCAATAACCTGAAACGGCAGGTCAGTTCCTCTGCCCACTGATACAACTGTTCCTTCAAACAATCCCAAACTGGGATATAAATATACAGAAGCCATGTTCGGTAAATTTGGCGAAGGACGAATGGGTAATTCATAATAATCGTTATGCGAATAATTTTCAAGTGGCACCACCTTTAAATTACATTTAACACCTCCTTTTAACCAGCCTTCACCGTTTATCATTTGAGCATATTCTCCAATAGTCATACCGTATACAAGTGGTACATTGTGCATACCCAAAAATGATTTATACGTATCTTCCAATACAGGGCCATCAATATAATATCCATTAGGGTTTGGTCTGTCCATCACAATCAACGGTTTATTATTTTCAGCACAAGCTTCCATCACGTAATGTAAGGTGGACAAATAGGTATAGAAACGAACTCCTACATCTTGTATATCAAAAACAACAACATCTACATCTTTAAAATTTTCGGGACTTGGTTTTTTATTTTTTCCATATAAGGAGATGATAGGCAAACCTGTTTTTGAATCTTTGTACGTTTTTACTTTTGCACCTGCATCAACAATTCCGCGAAAACCATGTTCCGGACAAAACACTTTTTTTATATGTATACCCAATGAAATCAAGGTATCTACCAAATGTGTGTGTTTTATTGTTGATGATTGATTGGCCACAACTGCAACGGACTTACCTTTTAATAATGGAAGATAAATATCTGTTCTATCTGCACCTACCTTAATATCGTCAATGGTTTTAACAGCATTGGTAATTTGAACTATCCCTTGGGATAAGGAATATGTTACACTTATAGCAATAAAGGCAAGTAATATAAACAGTTTACGCATTGGCATCTCAGGCAAAATAGTATTTTTGTGTGAACAAAAGTAAAATAAATTTTGAATACCGAACGTTTCATTGCTCAGCGAATTATTAATGGTTCGGGAAATACCAACAAGTTATCCAAACCTATTATCCGTATTTCCGTATTGGGTATTGCTCTAGGACTTGCTGTTATGATATTAACCGTAGCTATTATTACGGGATTTCAAAAGGAGATCAGGAACAAGCTTATCGGTTTTGGCTCACATATCCAAATATCAAACTACGATAATAATGCCAGCGATGAAGATCAGGCTATTGGTAAGAACCAAGCTTTTATTGAAGACTTAAAAAACAATCCCAATATTAATCACCTACAAATTTATGCTACAAAAAGTGGTATAATTAAAACAAAAACCGATAACGAAGGTGTTATGCTAAAAGGTATTGGGAAGGATTATGACTGGAAATTTATTGAGGAAAATTTAAAAGCAGGTAAAGTATTTACAGTTAGTGATTCTGGAATTTCAAGAAACATTGTTATCTCCAAATATTTATCCGATAAGTTGGCCTTGCAAGTGGGTGATAAAATGACCATTTACTTTTTAACAAAAAAAACTGACAGCACTTACACCCATTACCAGCAAAGAGTTAAAGTTTTTTATATTTCAGGCATTTACGAAACAGGGTTTGAAGATGTTGATAAACGCCTTGTTTTAGTTGATATAAGGCAAATTCAAAGATTGAATTATTGGAACGATGACCAAATTGGAGGCTTTGAAATTTCCTTAAACGATTATAAAAACATTGACGAAATAGGTTCTGAAATAAATGAAAAAGTTGGACAAACATTAATTGCTCAAACAATTAAAGAAATAAATCCAACAATATTTTCGTGGTTGGACTTACAAGATATGAATGCTGTAATTGTAATTACTTTAATGATTTTAGTTGCCAGCATCAATATGATTTCAGCCTTGTTGATATTGATTTTAGAACGTACCAATATGATAGGCATTTTAAAAGCGCTAGGCGCTAAAAATAGCAGCATTCAAAAAATATTTCTGATAAATGCGGCGCATTTAATTGGTCGAGGTTTAATTTGGGGTAACGTAATAGGCATTAGCATTGCCCTTATTCAGCAACATTTTGGCATCATCAAATTGGATCAGGCAACCTATTATGTTTCTGTTGTCCCAATCAATATTAATATTATACATATACTATTATTAAATGGAGGCACTTTACTTTGTTGCCTACTAATGCTAATTATTCCTAGTTTTATTGTTACTAAAATAACCCCGGTAAAAGCCATTAGATTTAGTTAAAAAGTATTTGTAATTTCGCCTCACAAATTAATTATCATTTGAATTATGAGAAAAGCCTGCAACAACATTCTTGAAACGATAGGAAATACGCCATTGGTGCGCATCAATAACATTACGAAAGATGTTAAAGGAACAGTATATGCAAAAGTAGAAACCTTTAATCCTGGAAATTCAATCAAGGATCGTATGGCGCTGAAGATGATTGAAGATGCCGAAAAAGACGGTCGCTTAAAACCTGGAGGAACTATTATTGAAGGTACAAGCGGTAATACTGGTATGGGCTTAGCAATTGCGGCTATCATTAAAGGTTATAAATGTATTTTTACTACCACCGATAAACAATCAAAAGAAAAAGTAGATGCTTTACGTGCATTTGGTGCGGATGTAATTGTTTGCCCTACCGATGTTGAGCCGGAAGACCCTCGCTCCTATTATTCGGTATCTTCTCGTTTAGAAAAAGAAGTTCCAAATTCATGGAAACCAAACCAATACGATAACCTAAGTAACGCTAAAGCTCATTATGAACAAACCGGACCGGAAATTTGGGAACAAACGGAAGGTAAAATCACCCACCTTGTTGTTGGTGTAGGAACCGGAGGAACTATTTCTGGAACCGGTAAATTTTTAAAAGAAAAAAATCCAAACATAAAAATTTGGGGCATTGATACGTATGGTTCTGTTTTTAAAAAATACAAAGAAACCGGTGTTTTTGACAAAAATGAGATATACCCATATATTACTGAAGGTATTGGGGAAGATTTTTTACCAGCCAATGTTGATTTTAATATTATTGATAGGTTTGAAAAAGTGACGGACAAAGATGCCGCCATGATGACCCGTGAGATTACAAAAAAAGAAGGAATATTTGCTGGAAATTCAGCAGGTTCAGCTATGGCTGGGCTAATGCAACTAAAAGACGAATTAAAAGAAGGCGATTATGTAGTTGTAATTTTTCATGATCATGGAACACGCTATTTAGGTAAAATGTTCAACGATGAGTGGATGTTGGAAAAAGGATTTTTTGATAAAAAAGGATTAGTAGCCCAAGACCTTGTTAACAAAAGCTCCAATGATAAATTAATTACCGTTGAAAGTGCTGATACTATTGAAAGTGCAGTAAAGTTGATGAATAAAATGAACATTTCGCAAATACCGGTTACACATGATAAACGAATAGTAGGTTCGTTAAACGAAAGTTTACTGTATGCAAAAGTAATTGCAAATCCAGACATTAAAAATAATGCCATATCAACTATTATGCAACCTGCTTTTCCTTTTGTTGATATTTCATCACCTATAGACTCTCTTTCGGGAATGATAACTGATAATAACCCTGCTGTTTTGGTTCGTGATTTTAAATTGGATAAAACGTATATTATTACACGACACGATATAATTAATGCCTTAACGAAATAAGTTAAAAGTTAGAAAGTTCAAAGTTCAAAGTTGAATAACCAAACGACTTTAAATCCTAAACTTTAAACTTTCAAACTTTGAACTTTGAACTCTTTTATAGATCAACTCAACCGTAAAATAGAACTTCCTTTTCCCCCGAAAAGGATTATCACATTAGTGCCTTCACAAACCGAATTGTTACATGACCTTGGCTTAGGCGATGAAGTGGTTGGTATTACAAACTATTGTATTTATCCTAATGAATGGTTAACAACAAAAACTCGTGTTGGTGGTACAAAAAAAGTACTACTCGAAAAAATAAAAAATCTTCATCCCGATTTAATTATTGGAAATAAAGAAGAAAATGATCAAAAACAAATAGAGGAATTAATGACACTTTATCCTGTTTGGATGAGTGATATTTATACTTTAAAAGATGCCTTAGAGATGATTACCAAAATTGGTACGTTGGTAGGAAAACAAACAGAAGCAACTCTTTTAAAATTAAAAATTGAATCCGAATTTAATCAGTTAGGCAATGGTTTTAAGGGAAATAATTCCTCTCCCAAAATCTTACCTACCAAAATAGCTTACTTCATCTGGCGCAAGCCTTTTATGGTAGCGGGGAACAATACATTTATAAATGATATGCTGACTCGTTGTGGTTTCAATAACATATTCGCTAAAAACGATTTTACGCGTTATCCCGAAATAAATGCAGAGCAACTGGCAAAAGCAAACCCTAAAATTATTTTCCTTTCTTCAGAACCTTACCCTTTCAAAGAAAAACACATAGAAGAGTTCCAATTAATTTGTCCAAATTCAAAAATAATAATTGTTGATGGAGAAATGTTTTCTTGGTATGGTTCACATTTGATAAAAGCCCCTCAATATTTTGAAAAGTTAAGAACCCAATTAAATACCATTACAAATAATTAAAAGTATTGCTATGTGTATTTATCGCTGGAATTCTTAGTAATTTTGCGCTAGTATTCCGAACTCAAATGACCTGTAAAAAATCACTCTTTCATTTTTTTTTCTTACTTATTTTCTGTTGCATCCAATCTAACATAAATGCACAAAAAGTAGGTGTTGTGCTTAGTGGTGGTGGAGCTAGTGGAATGGCGCATATTGGAGTATTAAAAGCACTTGAAGAAAACCAAATCCCTATCGATTACATTACAGGTACATCGCAAGGCGCTTTAATAGGGGCATTATATGCAATAGGTTATTCTCCCAAAAAAATAGAAGCGTTAGTAAATACAGAATCCTTCAAGGATATGACGGAAGGTTTAATTGACAAAAAATACACTTACTATTTTAAAAAAACAGACGACAATGCGTCTTGGTTAAGTTTAAAATTATCTATTGATTCTTCTATTACGGCAAAGCTTCCCACAAATGTGATGTCGCCCATAGCTATGAACTTTGGTCTTATGGAACTAATAGGAATGCCGGCAGCAACAAAAAATAATTTTGATAGTTTATTTGTACCTTTCAGATGTGTGGCTTCTGATATTGAAAAAAAAGAATCCGTAATATTTAGAAATGGTAATTTAGCTGAAGCCATTAGAGCTTCTGTAGCTTATCCCTTTTACATCCCTCCAATTTTAGTAGATGGTAAATTATTATTTGATGGGGGATTATATAACAACTTTCCTTCAAACATAATGCTAAATGATTTTTACCCTGATTTTATTATTGGTAGTAATGTTGGTTCAAATATTTTGCCTGAAGAAGACAATCTATTTTCCCAAATAAAATGTATGCTTCAAAACAAATCTAACTACAACACATTATGTGAAAATGGCGTTATAATTGAACCTCAATCAAATGTTGGTTTATTTAATTTTAGTAACCCACAACCTATAATTGATAGTGGCTATACTGCTGCAATACGTAAAATGAATTATATCAAACAATTTGTAGATAGAAGAGTTGAGGATAGTACGCTTACAGCCAAACGCAGTACATTTAATATAGATGCATCAAAAATGCTTTTTGATACTATTTATATAGAAGGACTTAATAAAAAACAAGCTGAATATGCTCGAAAAATTTTACGCCATAATAAAACACTAGTTAGTTTAAGCGAAATTAAAGAAGGGTATTTTAGATTAGCGTCAGACAATAAAATTAAAAACATAAATCCAAAAACCCTGTTCAACAAACAAACAGGTTTTTATGATTTATACTTAAAAATTAAAAAAGAACGTGATCTAATAACCTATTTTGGTGGAAATTTTTCAAATCGTCCTATTAGTCAAGGTTATGTTGGATTACAATATAATTACCTAAGCAAGTTTGCAACCACTATAGCTGCAAATGCCTATTTTGGAAAGCTATACAGTTCCGCTCAACTAAAAATACGTTTTGATTTCCCTTTTAATGTTCCTATTTATATAGAACCCAATTTTACTTGGAATAAACTAGATTATTACACTAGTAGTAACGCATTTTTACAAGATATAAAACCTGCTTACCTTAAACAAAGTGAAGAATTTGGAGGTGTAGATATTGGTTTGCCAACTGGAAAAAAAGGTAGAATTGTTGGAGGGGTTGCTTTTGCAAATACAACCAATAAATATTATCAAACTTCTCAATTTTTAGAAAAGGATACAGCAGACCGAACCGACTTTAAAATGTTTACCTCACAAGCCTATTACGAAATTAATTCACTTAACCGTAAACTATATGCTAATAAGGGAGAATATGTAATTTTTAAAATACATTATGTAAATGGTATTGAAACAAATACTCCTGGATCTACTTCAATGGATACCATTTTAAATTTTAAAAAGCAACATGAATGGCTTACACTTAAAGTAAAAGCCGAAAGATTTTTTAACAGACGAGGTACATTTAAAATTGGGCTATTTAGCGAAGGGGTATTTTCTTCCCAAACTCTTTTCCATAATCATACATCTAGTACATTGTCAGCTCCGGCATTTCAACCCACACCAGATAGCAAAACAATTTTTTTAGAAAACTACAGAGCATATAAATACTTAGCTGGTGGGGTAAAATTTATCGTCAATATTCGTAAAAACTTAGAGTTACGCAGCGAAATATATGTTTTTCAGCCTATTCAAACACTTATTAAAGCTCCTAATTTTAAAACTACTTATGGAAAAACATTTGCTATTCAACATTACATAGGAACTGGCGCAATTGTTTGGCATACCCCTGTGGGCCCAATTAGTTTAAGCATAAATTATTACGATCAGGTTAAAAACCCTTTTTCTATTCTATTCCATTTTGGTTATATTATTTTTAATAAAAGGGCTTTGGAATAAACTAGGAGGGAATTTAGATACAAAACCATTAATCTTTAATTGCTTTAGTTTTAGGTATCGTAAGCAATACAAAAAAGCCTGCAATAAAAAATACAATCAAGGCCAACACAGAGTTTCGCATCCCCCCTGTAATACCCTCTATGTAACCAAAAGAAAGCATTCCTATAACAATTCCTATTTTTTCACAAACATCAAAAAAGCTAAAAAATGAGGTTGTATCTTCTGTTTCAGGTAATAATTTAGAGTATGTTGAACGTGATAACGATTGTACACCTCCCATAACCAATCCCACCAATGCAGCAATAATATAAAATTGATTAGGCGTATAAACAAACTTATATGTACCAATACATACACCTATCCAAATGATAAGATTTATACCTATAGCTTTTATGTTGCCAATTTTAGTGGAAAAATATGAAAATAAATAAGAACCGGCAATGGCTAAAAACTGAATTAATAAAATGCTAATTATTAAATCAGTAGGTTCAAGATTTTTAATTTCTTTTGTTGCAAATAGTACCGCCATAAGCATAACAGTTTGAACTCCCATACTATAAATAAAAAAAGAAATAAGGTAACGTTTCAAGGCTTTTATATGCTTTAACTGCTGCCAAACTTTTACCAACTCTTTAAATCCTTTAAAAATTATATTTTTATGTTCATGCTGCTTTTTAGTTCCATTAGGTAATCTAACAAACGCAATTTGAGCAAATCCTATCCACCAAATTGCGACTGTTAAAAAAGAATATTTTGCAGGCATGTGAAAGCCTTTTATCAAAATTAAATTCAAAATAAGTAATATTGCGCTGCCAAAATACCCTCTGGCAAATCCCTTAGCACTTACTTTATCATGATCTTCAGGTTCAGCAATTTCGGGCAAAAACGCATTGTAAAACACCAAGCTACCCCAAAAACCAACGCTTGCCAATAAAATAGATAACATGCCTAACATCAAATTATCCTTGCTAAAAAAGAATAAGGATGCACAAGAAAGTGCTCCCAAGTAACAAAAAAACTGCATAAAACGTTTTTTATTACCGCTGTAATCGGCAATACCTGAAAGTAATGGAGAAGTTATAGAAACAATAATAAACGACAACGCCACAACATAAGAATACAACTCTGTATTGATAAATTTTATTCCAAACATTATAACGGTATCGTCTATTACTTTCCCATCAACTTTAGTACTAGTAACATTTTCATAAAAAATGGGAAAAATAGCTGTGGTTATTACCAATGGGTAGGACGAATTTGCCCAATCGTAGAACGTCCAAGCATTTATAATTTTTTTATCCCCTTTTTTTATTTCTGTTGCCATATTCTATTTTTTTAATCTAAAACCAAAGTACCTTTTAAAAATTAATTCTCTTATTGTTGTTTCAATTTCAGTATACTTCTAATTACTTTTTTTGAATGAATACTCTCCTTTGGCTTTATCAAACTCTGCAATTAGTAGTTCCCGTTCAAAAATAAGGTTAGAAATTAAGGTGCTTTTTTTATAAAATACCATCATTAATATCCATTTAGCACGAATTCTTTCAAGGGTATGAAAATACCAGTACGCAAAAAATCCGGTTAAGGGCATACTCAGCGCATATATTAAGGTTATCCACACCAAGTGAGTTAACTTCCAAACAACCATTATCTGCAACGTATAAAAAATAGAAAAGGTAAACATACCCAACACCATACCTATGGCTCCCCTGTATTCAATAACTTTTGTTATTTTATTTGTAAGCAATCCGGGGATTTCAAATGGTAAATAATTATTAATTAACCCATAAACATATACAGGAAATCCTAAAATAATAGTAAAAAAGGATTTTAGACTGCCTCTTATTAATGTTTTATTTTGTCGGTTTTGTTCCAAATCCGAGTCATTTAAACCTAAGCGATTTAAGTTATTCAAATATTCATTGATACGTATGCTCATTTTTTCGGCACGCAAGGGATCGGTTTCAATAAAATAATTAACCGAATCTATCATATTTTTTGTGAGTTCAAATTCGGCTTGTTTATCTTTTTCTGAAATCCTCAACTCCTTTGAAAGCTTATTTTTATAAAGCATTTCAATATTTGTAATCAACGCATCGGTTTGTTGATCATTAATGGCAATAATTAATTTTTCAAGATTTAATCGTATCGTTTCGGTTAAACTTTCGGCTCCCTTAAAAGTATCTTTAGAATATTCTTCTTTAAAATCTGATACGTTTATCGGGTTCTCAATGTTAATGAACAAATCCCTATTAAATTTATGAGGGTTTGCATAGTTAAGTCCTATAGTAATAACCTTAGCATTCAACTTAAAATTATTTTTTGCTTCAGCTCCAAGCACAATGCGGGCTGCTCCAGTTTTAAGGGGGCGTAATTTGCGTTCGGTAATGCTAGTACCTTCTGGGAACATTAAAATAGCTCCCCCTTTTTCCAAATGTTCGTAGCACTTGTTAAATGTTTCTTCATTTTTACTCATTTGACTCGGGTCGTCCTGCTTTCTATAAACAGGTATCATATTCAATTTTGGAAGCAGCCATTTTGAAAATCCACTATTAAATAACTCTCCTTTTGCTAAAAAATAAACTTTTCTGTTTAGCATGGTAGCAATTACAATAGGATCCATAAATGTACTAGGATGATTTGCTAATACCATCAATGGACCTTTGTTGGGTATCAACTCTTTATTTCGAATTGAAATTGTACGAAAAAATACGTTTCCTGTAATTTTCATTAAAAATCGTAAAACAAAATAAAGCATAAAATTAAATTATGTAACAATTATAAACTGAGTATTCATTATTTAAAGACTGTTAAAAATCAATAGTTTTATCCATTAAAATAAAAAAACTATGAAAAACAATTCTTAATTTACTTATTTGATTTCAAGGAATTGTTAAAATATTTACAGTATTCCTGTAAAGGACATTCTCCACATTTTGGGGAACGTGCCAAACAAATATATCGTCCATGCAGTATCAACCAATGATGAGCAATAGCTATCTTATTTTCAGGAATATACTTTATCAATTGCTTTTCGGTTTCCAATGGTGTGGTGGCATTAGTTGTTAAACCCAATCTGGCAGCCACACGAAAAACGTGAGTATCCACAGCCATAGTCGGTTTTTCATATACAACGGAGGCTATAACATTGGCAGTTTTACGACCAACCCCTGGCATTTTTTGTAATTCATCCACATCAGAAGGTATTACTCCTTTAAAATGATTTACCAGCATTTTTGCCATGCCTACCAAATGTTTGGCTTTATTATTAGGGTAGCTTATGCTCTTGATATATTGAAATACTTCATCACTACTAGCTACTGCCATTACCTCTGGTTTGGGGAACGCTTCAAACAAAGCTGGTGTTATAAGGTTTACTCGCTTATCAGTACATTGAGCGGATAAAATAACGGCAACCAATAATTGATACGGATTTTTATAATGTAATTCGGTTTCGGCAAGGGGTTGATATTCGCTGAAATAAGCAATTACTTTTTCGAAACGTTCTTTCTTAGTCATTTTAATTTCAATACTGTTGATTAGTAGTAAACAAAAATATTAAAATAAACTGGCTAAGACGGAAATTTATTTTGTGTAACTTTGAATACCAATAATACCTAAATGATTCAAGAGATAGCCATATATATAATAATTGTGATTGCAACAGGGTATGTGGTAAATCGTATTCGCAATAGTTTTAAGAAAAAACAAGCTTGTGCTAAATGTGAATTGATGCAGGCAGTAACAAAAGAAACCAAATAAGGCTTAATTCAAATTTACAGAAAGGTTTATAAAATAAAAAAAGGATACCGATATCGATATCCTTTTTTATTACACTAAATAATTAAATAATTAGTGATGAGCTTTTGCAGCAGGAGCAGCAGCAGCTGCAGCAGCAGAATCAGCAGCAGCTTTTTCAGCAGCAGCAGTTGCAGCCATTGCAGCAGAGTCAGCAGCAGCAGCTTCAGCAGCAGCAGCTTCAACACCAGCAACAGAATCAGCAACGATTTGTGCAGCAGCTGCAGCAGCAGCTTCTTTTTCAGCAGCACTTGGTCCGCAAGCAACGAATGTAAACATTCCAGCAACGGCAACTAAAGATAATACTTTTTTCATTTTTGTTTGTTTGTTTGTTTGTTTGTTAATTTTAATTAAAATTTCGGCAAAGATATATATATTTTTTAATCTGAAACAAATTTTTTATTTTTTTTTATCTATACAAAAAAGAGCATGATTAAATCATGCTCTTTTTATAATTCTAAATAAATTAACCTCTTCCCCCTGTAGCTTTTTTAGCTTCTTCTTTTACTTTTTGTTCAATTGATTTTGCCTTTGGAGCAACAACATGGGACTTAACTTTTGTGGCAGCTTCTGCAGCAGCAGCTTCAACAGCTTTTGTAGCTTCTTCCGCAGCAGCTGAAGCGGCAGCAGCTGTAGAATCTGCTATAGCTTGAGCGGCAGCAGCGGCTTGTTCAGCAGCAGCGGCTTCAACAGTAGCAATTGAATCAGCAGTAGCTTTAGCTTTAGCTTCTAACTCTGCTGCACTTGGTCCGCAAGCAACGAATGTAAACATTCCCGCAACGGCAATTAATGTAAATACTTTTTTCATTTTCTTAATTTTTTTTAAATTATTTTTTGGTTAACCGATTGCAAAAGTAATTTTAATTTTACCAAACACAAATTTTTTTTAAAATAAAATACCTATATTTGTACCCGTAATTTTTTAACCCTAACTAAAACAATAAAATACACAAACATGAAAAAGAACATTTTAAATTTAGCTACACTTACTTTAATTGTAACAACTTCGGTATTTACTGGATGTAAAAAAGACGATGTAACAGCACCTGTTGTTACCTTAACAGGAGCTTCCTCTGCAACGGTTTCATTGCAAGGAACATATACTGACCTTGGAGCTACAGCTGAAGACGATAAAGATGGGAAAATGACAAGCCCTACTGTTACTAGTGATGTAAATTATGACCTTACTGGTACTTATACAATTACTTATTCATCAACCGATGCTGCAGGTAACACAGGCACTGCAACAAGAACAATAACTGTTGTTAACGCTTCTGCAAGCTTTGAAGGAACTTACACAGGTTCTGAAACTGATGCGAATGGACCTTATACTTACAATATTAACAAACCATTTACAATTAAGGCATCTACAATTAAAAATAATAGAGTAATTGCTAATAGATTAGGAGATTTTGATAACAATGCTGTATATATGGATATCGTAGGCTCTTCTATTACAATTCCATCACAAACAGTAGCAAATGTTGGAACAGGTACAGTTGCAAGTTGTGATTTACACTCTCGTAAAACAGATGGAACAGGAAGTATTACTTCAACAGGTTTTACACTTATGTATAACGATGCTAAAATAACCCCTTGTTCTGGAACTAGAACTGGAGTTATGGCAGTTTTTGTAAAAAAATAATATTTCAATAAAAAATATAAAAAAGCCTTTCCTAAATTGGAAAGGCTTTTTTTATACTAATAATTCAAACGCCAATTTTATTACCTTTGTGCTTTACTTCAATTACTTTTTTACTTTAGTATGCCAAAGCACACAAGCAACTTAATCCTTCTGTTAAAACACCTATCTTTTTTACTTATTGCTTATTCAGTTTGTCGGCTGCTATTCTATTGGTTTAACTATTCTTACTTTTCAGATCTTAGTAGCAGTCAATTACTACCCTTACTTTTTTTCGGCATTCGTTTCGACTTATCCGTAATTATATTAACCAACAGTTTATTTATCCTTCTCTATGTTTTACCTTTTGCATTTAGGAAAAATAAAGTTTACCGTTCTATATTAAAATGGCTTTTTATAAGTGTAAATAGTATTGGCTTGTTTGCTAATTGTGTTGACTTTACCTATTTCCCTTACACTTTAAAACGAAGCAATGCTTCTGTATTAAACTTTTTTGGTGGAAGTATAGGTAATGACCTTACGCATTTAATACCTGTACTTTTTAGAGATTATTGGTATATCTTTTTAATAGGTTTTATATTTATTTGCCTCGTTATTCGATTTTATAATAAGGTCGAAAACTCTTATTCGGATAAAGGAAATAGTTTCAATTATTTGACTCAAAATATAGTGTTCTTTACCACCTTGGTTATTTCTATAGTTGTGTACCGTGGAGGATTTCAACTAAAACCCATTAGTACCGTAACTGCAGGGGAATATGCCAATGTAAAAAACATTTCACTGGTATTGAATACACCTTTTACCATACTTAAAACACTTGAAATTTCAACAATTGAACCTTCTACCACTTGGAAAATAACAGATGAGCGGGAATTAAAAAAAACATATAATCCATTACATGCAGGAAAAAGGAAAGATTTTAGTAAATTAAACGTAATTGTTATTGCCCTGGAAAGTTTTTCTAAGGAATATGTTGGTGCTTTAAACAACAGAAAAACAGATTGCACACCTTTTTTGGACTCCTTAATAGGAGAGAGTTTAACATTTACCAATGCTTTTTCTAACGGAAAAACTTCTATTGATGGGATTCCGGCTATTGCCGCAAGCATTCCAACCTGGATGTACGAACCTTATATTACCTCTATATATGGAACCAACCAAATTAACAGTTTGGCAAATACATTAAAAACGCAAGGATATTATACTGCGTTTTTTCATGGTGGGACCAATGGCACCATGGGTTTTGAC
>CANFLQ010000002.1 GCA_947447995.1 Bacteroidota bacterium
AATTTGTTGTATTTTTTTTGCGGTGGAGCATTGGCATCAAAACTCATTACACGTATCATTCTTCCTTTTTTGCAACACGGACAAGCATCTACATCAAAACCTAAACGAACCTTGGTTATTTCTTTCCAGCCGTTTGTTTGTCCCTTTTGTTTGTTTTTTTTAACAATCAAAATGCCCATTTTCATTTGCTGGATTTTTAACTTAGGCTTTGTTCGGCTTGCTAAGATTCCGTAATGCCTTATTTTCATAAACTTTGGAGGCAATATGTGCATGCAAAATTTTTGCAAAAAATCTTCCGCCTTCAGCGTCATTCCTTTTTGAACATTGCCATGGGCATAATCTTTATAAGAAAAAGTTACTAAAATTAATTGGCAACCGGAAAATTTAGAGAATGAATTAGTGAAACTTGTTCCTTTAACTAAATCGGATTGTAATCAATTGTACCATGTTGCATCAGACACATTAATTTGGGAACAACATCCGGTAAAGGACAGACATACAAAAGAAGGCTTTCAACTTTTTTTTGATGGAGCAATATCTGGCAAAACAGCATTTGTAATAGTAGATAAAAAAAACAATGCTATTATTGGCTCAACACGTTACTATGATTACAAACCGGATAATTCAAGTATTGCAATTGGTTATACGTTTTTGGCAAAGGAATATTGGGGCGGTTTATTCAATAAATCGACAAAAAAATTATTGATTGAATATGCTTTTAAATTTGTAGATAATTTTTACTTTCATATTGGAACAAGCAATATGCGTTCACAATTGGCAATTGCCTCATTTTGAATACGTAATTCAGAAACAAAATAGGGTTTAAGCGTATTCAACACGTTATCAAATTAAGGAACAGGATAAATTGCATTTTGTAACATAAAAATTTGAGTTCCATTTTTACTTCGTAACCAATTTGTATTTATTAGGATCAAATTTACTGGTAAGTTTTCTAAACTTAACGGTATATCCTGGCCATAAAATGGGGTTTCTACCTTTATCATCCTGATACCAACTAACACAGCCACCCGATTGCCAAACTGTATTTTTCATCTTTTTCTGAACGTACATATTGAAGTCTTTTTGAACTTCCTCTTTCAGTACAGCACTTTTTACATTATTTTTTAAAAGGTATTTAATACCCTCTATCACATATTTGGCTTGAGATTCAATGATATGAATCATTGATGTATGACCAACGCCTGTGTTGGGACCAGTCATGATGAATAGATTGGGAAATCCAGCAACCGTAGTACCTAAATAGCCTTCCACATTTTCTTTCCAAATATCATTTAATGATTTGCCATGATTACCAATAATATTTATGGTTGAAAGCAGTTTGGTAGCCTTAAATCCAGTAGCGTATATAATAGCATCCACGGGTACTTCTTGTCCATTTTTAGTAACAATGCTGTTTGGGGTTACATAATCAATTCCATCAGAAATAACTTTTACGTTTTCTTTTATAATAGCAGGGTAATAAGTATTTGCTAATAATATACGCTTACACCCCATAGTATAATTAGGAATCATAGCTTTTTGTAATGCCGGATCTTTTACAATTTTGCGAACCCATTTTTCCACAGGTTTTGAAACCCATTTTAATAATTTAGGGTATTTTATAAACGCTACAACGCGCAATTCTTTTTCCCAATAAAGGCGTTCACGGTATATTTTCCTAACTAGCGGCATAGAAATAAGCAGTTTTCTTTCCCATGCTTTAAAAGGTCTGTCAGGTTTAGGCATTATCCAGTTTGGCGTGCGTTGAAATAAGTATAACGTTTTTACCAGAGGCACTAATTCGGGTACAAATTGAATGGCACTAGCCCCCGATCCAATCACTGCCACATTTTTACCTTTCATATCAAAACTGTGATTCCAGATTGCTGAATGAAATTTAGTACCTTCAAAACTTTCAATTCCTTTAATTTCAGGATATGCGGGATCGTTTAAAGCACCTGCACCGGTAACCAATATTTTAGTTTTTATTTGTTCATTATTATTAGTTGTAACTGTCCATAAACCTTCTTGCTCATTAAATACAGCCGATGTAACAGTAGAGTTTACTTTTGCATGCGGTACTAATTTGTACTTATTGATACAATGTTTGATATAAACATTTAATTCTTTTTGTTGAGGAAATGTTCTGGACCAATCATAAGGCTCAAATGAAAAAGAGTACAAGTGTGACTCTACATCGCAAGCTGCACCAGGGTATGTGTTGATATACCAAGTGCCTCCCAGTTCGTCTTCTTTTTCAAGAATGGTAAAATTATTCAAGCCTGCTTCTTTTAACTTAATAGCAATACAAACACCTGAATAACCTGAACCTACTATAACTACGTCTTTAATTTCCATGGTATAATATTATGATTGTTTTTATTTATTGTTCTTTTAATGATATTTTTTTAGAAACTCTAAATTTCAATTAAAACGAGTAACCTTTATATGCTTTTGTAAATTCTTCGTCCAAAATGATCGGATTAATAATCAGTTCACAATACTCGTATTCACCCACAAGCCCTTTAGAATCGCTTATTTTTTGATAAACAGGAAGAAAACTTTTAGCATCAATATAAACAACTACAGTTTTAGCAAAGGAACTTGGGATAAGTATACTTTGTCCAACTTTCACATCGGAATAATTTTTAATAGTTGGGTTAAGTTCTAAAATAGTGTATTCATCCAATTGCAGTTTGTCCGCAATTTTTATAATGTCTTCGCCATCCAGCACCACATAATCTTTAATTTTATAATCTTTATTGTCTAAGGTAAATTTATAGGCATCACAATTTTCCCATTTTACAATGCCACCATAAATAGCATATTCACTAGGCTTTTCTTTAAATTTTTGATAGGTTTCGTAAATCTTATTACCATAATAAGCTACCCCCAATTCAAACAAGGTATGTCTTTGTTTTTCATTGATAATAACTCCTAAAGGGTCAAGGTTAACTGTGGGAGTATAAGCACTTATTTTTACATACGCTTTCCCCTCGTTTTGTCCAGTGTTATAAAGTATTTCCGTTCCTTTGATTGGACCTTTTACTACTTTAATATGTATCTTTAAAGGCTTTACATTTTGTTTAATGGATTCATCAATTTGACTGTATTTTTCATTCCACCTTTCTTTTTTTACCAAACGAAATTTAGCCGATTTTACATTTTTGATAGCCTTTTCCATTTTAGTAAAAACAAGTGTCATTTCTTCTTTAGAAGTTACATTTGGAGTAGGCTCTTCGTCTTGAGCACATAAGGACAAATAACAAATAAGAATTAAAAAAAAAGTTATTATAACGTGTCTCATTTTTAACAGTCAAATTATTTTCTTGAAGATTTTAGCTTTTCGTACATTTTAGCCATGTAATTTACAAAAAAAGTGGGAAATAAACGTTTCATCAAATAGCTAATTTTCGCAGAATAAGGAAGAACAATATGTAGTTGTTTATTTCCAGCACCAGTCAATATTTTTTTAGCAATAACACTGGGTTCTATGTTTGCTTTGTCAATTAGTTGCTGACCAATTGCTTTTTGGGTGGCACCACCTTTACTATTTTTAATGATGTTGGTATTAAAATACGTTGGCATTACTACCGAAACTCTAACATGGGAATCTCTAAGTTCGGCATAAAGTGTTTCCGATAATGAAATAACGGCAGCTTTTACCGAGTTGTAAGGAGCCATTCCTGCAGGGTTTAAAAATCCTGCGGCGCTAGCAATATTAATAATTTGTCCCGATTTTTGTTTTTTCATAGTTGGCACAAAATAATGACAACCGTGCATAACCCCTAACTGATTTATTCCAACAACCCATTTCCATTCTTCAGGAGGATATTTTCCAACAACTCCCGCAGCACCAACACCAGCATTGTTAATTAGTAAATCAATACCTTGTGAGGCACTTAAATATTCTTTTGCAACAATTGAATATTTTTCATGGTCGGCAACATCCAATAAATACAAAATAGCATTTCCTCCATTTTGTTGGATAATGTGCTCCGTTTCTTTTAACCACATTTCATTAACATCCGATATTCCAATATTCCATCCATCCTTAGCTAATTCAAGGCACAATGCACGCCCTAATCCAGAACCGGCACCAGTAATAAAGGCTCTTTTTTTAGGATAAAGAGAACTGAGTTTGTAAATTTTAGATAACATAATAATAAATGAAAAGTTATTTTTTATCCGCTTTAGCTGTTTGTTTTTTTAATATTTTATGGTATCCATTTGCAATTATGTTGATTACGATATTTGGAAAAAAACGTTTAGTCCAAAATAATGCTTTTGCAGAAAACGGGTGAATAATATAAAAAGTTTTTTTACCAGCATCATTCAATACTTTTTGTGCAACAACTATAGGCTCAATTCCCGATTTATCCACCATTTTTTGTCCAGCAGCTTTTTGAGCTTCATTACCACGACTATGTTGCATTACATTGGTTTTGAAAAATGTAGGACAAACAACCGATACACCAACATTTTCACCTTTCAACTCTCCATAAATGGTTTCGGAAAGAGATACTACAGCCGCTTTGGTAACATTGTAAGGCGACATAGAAGGAAGGTTTGCAAACGATGCAGCACTGGCAATATTGATAACATGACCTGATTTTTGTTGTTTCATTACTGGTACAAAATTATGGCAACCGTAAATAACCCCCATTTGATTAATACCAACAATCCATTTCCAGTTTTCTACGGCATATTCTCCAAAAACACCACCATCACCAACGCCTGCGTTGTTTATCAGCAGGTCTATGCCTCCTGTTTGTGATAAGTAATCCTGCGCAACCATTGCATATTTATCGCTGTCGGCAACATCCAATACAAATGAAATAGCTTTTCCACCAGCCTTTTCTATCATAGCAGCAGTTTCTTGCAATCCTTTTTCACTGATATCGGAAATACCGATTGTCCAACCATTACCAGCTAATTCAATACTCATAACTCTGCCCAAGCCACCTCCAGCACCAGTAATAAAGGCTCTTTTTTTAGGAAATTTTGTACTTAGTTTGTATGTTGTTAACGCCATATATTGTTTTTTTTAATTTATGTTAAGCAAAATTGATAATAAAAAACTATCTAAAAATTAACTTTGGTTACTTTTTCATTTTTGATATTCTTTTTCTAATCCTGCTAAGCGATTGGCTTTTTACTCCCATATAAGATGAGATATTAAGTAATGAAGTTCGTTGAAATATGGTTGGAAATATTTTTATTAGTTGCAGATAGCGCTCCTCTGGGGTATTAAAAATAAAACTTTCAGCTCTTGAATTTGAGCCCCGGTAATAAGCCTCGGCTATAATTCTTCCAAACCGTTCCCATTTATGTGAAATCTTGTAAAGCCCCCTTAAATCATCTCCACTCATTCTAAATACTACAGCGTCTTCCAATGCTTCAACGTAGTAGTTACAATGCTTTTCGGTATTAAATACCAATAAAGAAATCATAAATTCACCTTCTTGAAAAAAAAAAAGGTTAATTTCATTTCCTGTTTTTGGCTCAATATAATAGGATCGGAAAAGTCCTTTTACAATAAAGTTAAGATCCTTTCCATAGCCAGTTTCTAAACTTGTTATATGGCCTTTTTTAATATCTTCTTTAAAAAATAGTTTTTCTGCCAATGCAAATTGCTCCTCATTGATGTGGGCTGTATGATATAATGCTTGTTTTAAAAATTCAATGGTTGCCATATATCCGATTACCTTTAGATAATTTATACAAGTATACGTAATTTTTTAATTTTAATCGTAAATTGCAGTCTCAATAAATACAATAATGACCATACTTAAAATAGAATCTGTTTTATTAGATTCAAACATATCTAAAGACTTAAAAAGCATAGCAGAAAAAGTATATGAAGGACAACGTATCTCATTTGAGGATGGTGTATTACTTTATGATAAAGGAGAGTTGGGTTATTTAGGCTCATTAGCAAATTATATTCGTGAAAAGAAGAACGGTAATAACGTTTATTTTAATCGTAATTTTCATATAGAACCAACCAATATTTGTGTATTTGATTGTAAGTTTTGTTCCTACTCCCGTTTGTTGAAACAAAAAAGTGAAGCGTGGGAAATGTCGGAGCAGCAAATACTTGATATGGTAAGTAATTATAAAGGAAAACCAGTTACCGAAGTTCATATTGTTGGTGGCGTGCATCCTAAAATGGGCTTAATGTATTTTGCCGATTTGATAAAAAAGATAAAAACAATTCTTCCTGATATTCACGTAAAAGCTTTTACTGCAGTAGAGCTGGAGTATATGTGCCGCAAGGCAAAGGTAAGTTTTGAAGAAGGTTTACGAATATTAAAAGAACACGGTCAAAATTCATTACCTGGCGGTGGTGCCGAAATATTTGATGAGGTAATTCGTAAAGAAATTTGTGATGATAAATGCACTTCAGCTGAATGGCTAGAGATACATGAAACAGCTCATAGATTAGGAATGCCTTCTAATGCCACCATGTTATACGGACATATTGAGAAATTTGAACACCGCGTAGATCACATGAACCGCTTGCGTGATTTGCAAGACAAAACAAATGGATTTAATACATTTATTCCTTTAAAATTCCGCAACAAGGATAATCAAATGAGTAATTTATCAGAAGTAAGTGTTATAGAAGATTTACGTAACTATGCAATTTCCCGCATTTTTATGGATAATTTTAACCACATAAAAGCATATTGGCCAATGATAGGACGTACTACAGCACAGCTGTCATTATCCTTTGGTGTTGATGATATTGATGGAACAATTGACGACACCACAAAAATATACACTATGGCAGGTTCGGAGGAAATTAACCCTGCATTAACTACTCAGCAGTTGGTGGAAATGATAAAACAAACTAATCGTGCGCCCATTGAACGTGATACACTTTACAATATAATTACAGATTATAGTAATTATGATTTTAGTAAGGAAGATACACTTAAGCTATAAATACAGCCAAATTATTTACGCCCCAATCTATTACATCAGTATATTTGAAATGTGCGTGTACTTTATTTATTTTCAGTATCTTTATTAAACACACTTTCAGTAATAGTTGCGCCATCTTTAAAATAATATACAGCGCCAAATGTGGTACGTCTCATAACATATAAAGTACCTTTGTTACCAATAACAACAATTCTTCGGGTATCTGTAGCATTACCTTCTTTTACAATTTCCTCCGTTACTCCTTGAGGATATTTTTTAGCCAACTCATTTTGAAATTCACCTGATTTAGCAATTTCAACTTCAATTTGGGTCAATCTTTCTTTAGGGTATAATTCCTGAGGTTTTATGGTTAAAGCTTTTTCAAAGGCTGTTTTTGCAACGATATAATTTTTTGCAATTAAGGCAGAGTCGCCACTATTTATTGCAAGTGTATATTTTTTATTTAATACCCGTTTCGCTTCTTCTTTTTCCAATCGTTCTTTTTCAACAGCATTAGCAATAGCTTTCTCCTTTTCTAATCGTTCTTTTTCAGCAGCATCAGCAATTGCTTTTTCTTTGGCTATACGATCCGTTTCAGCTTTTTCGACCATAGCCTTTTCTTTTGCAATTTTGGCTTTTTCTGTATCTTCAGCTAATTTTTTTTCGTTAGCAATTCGTTCCTTTTCTTTAATATCAGCCAATTCCTTCTCTTTAGCAAGTCTATTTTTTTCAGCAAGTTCAGTAGTCGTTTTTTCTTTTTCTAATCGTTCATTTTCTTTAGCGTCGGTAATAGCTTTAGCTTTAGCTATTCTTTCCTTTTCGGCAGCATCCGCTAATTCTTTTTCTTTTGCAAGTTTTTCTTTAGCCGCTGCTTCGGAACTAGCTTTTTCTTTTGCAATACGCTCTTTTTCAGCAGCTAATGCCAATTCTTTTTCTTTTGCTAAACGTTCTTTTTCTCCAGCATTAGCCATTAATTTTTCAATTTCTGATAGTTTAGTTTTTGGATATAATTCCGTTGGTTTTAAAGCCATTGCTTGGCTGTATGATAAAGAGGCTAATTCATACTCTTTAGATTTGAATAATTTATCTCCTTCAGCAATTTCTTTCTTATAATTAAGGTCTGTTTCATCCGAAGGCTGTTCTTTCTTTTCGCTGGTTTTAACAATTTTTTCAATTTTATGAAGTTCTTCTTTTGAAGATTCTTCAAGTGATTCGTCCGAAACAATTTCATTTTTATCGTAATCGTAATAATAACTCATTAATGGGGTGCTTAAAATTTCATTTATTTGAGCAGCATCATTTTCATTGGTAGGCATTTCAAACAATTCAACTATAGGATTAGCACTTCCCTTAATTGCTTTAGCATCTTCCTCGGTAAATCCCATTGTTGAAAATACAATTTCCATTTTTGTAAAACCTTCTTTGGTAACAAAAATGCTGTATTCGTCATTGGGTTTTAAACTGAGTGAGTAATTTCCTTTATCATTAGTTCTTACTTCTTTAATTTTTCCTACACCGTTAAAAAGACTAACCAAAGCTCCAGGAAGGTTTTTACCATTATATTTTACTGTTCCCTCTACCTTACAGCTAAATTGAGCATTAACTGTAAAACAGCTTATAACACTTAGTAATAAAAGGAAATATCGAAGCAATTTTATTTTTTTCACGTTTTTATAATAATATTTTGGGCAAAAATAATCATTCTTGTTGTGTTGATAAAAAATACTTTGCATTTTATCTTTTTTATATTTTAAAAATAACTGTTTAACGATATTTTAAGGTAATTTATTTTTTCTGACAAGTTGTCGTAAAAAACAATTTGGCAAATGATTTGAATTGTTGGAATACAATTTTACCTTTATGGTTTAATCATAAATAATAGTATTCATTTTAAAATTTTAATTATGGCATTAGAAATAACTGACGCTAACTTTGAGGAGTTGGTAGCAAAATCGGATAAACCCGTATTACTTGATTTTTGGGCAGAATGGTGCGGTCCTTGCCGTATGGTAGGCCCTGTTGTTGAAGAGTTAGCAAAAGACTATGAAGGAAAAGCAGTGGTAGGAAAAGTGAATGTGGACTTTAATGCCAATGTTTCTGCACAGTTTGGAGTTAGAAATATCCCAACAATTTTATTTTTTAAAGGCGGACAAGTTGTTGATAAACAAGTTGGAGCAGTTCCAAAATCGGTGCTAGATGCAAAATTAAAAGCGTTGCTTTAGTTCAAAGTTTCATCCTGATACCTATTGGGATATAAAGTTTAAAGAAAACAGTAGGTTGCCCACCTACTGTTTTCTTTATTAAGAAAATTTGTTTTTAAATTCCTATTAATTATCATTACCAATAACTCAAAATATTGAATTTAAAATCATCCAACTTTCTTCCTAATAATTTAGAACTAATTGCTAAACAGGTAGTAGAAGGGTTTATTACGGGACTTCATAAAAGTCCTTACCACGGCTTTAGTGTAGAGTTTGCCGAACATAAGTTATACAATAAAGGTGAATCAACCAAACACATTGATTGGAAGCTTTTTGGACGTACCGATAAATTATTTATAAAACGATACGAAGAGGAAACAAATTTACGTTGTCATTTGATTATAGATAACTCATCATCCATGTATTTTCCAACATTCCCCCCCGCTAGTTTTTTAAAGGATAGGGGAGTTGTAGAGGTTAACAAAATACAATTTTCGACATATTGTGCAGCAGCATTAATAGAACTTTTTAAACGACAGCGAGATGCCGTTGGAATGAGCCTTTTTTCGGATAAAATAGAATTTCATGTTCCTGCAAAATTAAGTACAACTCATCATCAACTGTTGTTTTATGAATTAGAAAAACTTTTACTACCTTATGATGTAAATAATCATAAAAAAACATCAGCAATTGAAGCGCTACATCAAATTGCAGAAACAATTCATAAACGTTCACTTATCATTATTTTTAGTGATATGATGGAGTTGGAAGATAATACAGGTAAACTGTTTGCAGCATTACAACATCTAAAACATAAAAAACATGAAGTAATACTATTTCATGTAATTGACAAACAAAAGGAATTGAATTTTAATTTTGAAAATCGCCCATATCGTTTTATTGATATGGAAACTGGCGAAGAAGTTAAGCTGCATCCTAATGATATAAAGGGCAACTATCGGGCATCTATGAATTTATTTGCTAAAGAGTTAAAGCTTAAATGTGGTCAATATAAAATTGATTTTATTGAGGCAGATATCAATATTGGTTTTGAGCAGGTTTTAATGCCCTATCTTTTAAAAAGAACAAAAATGATTTAATTTATACCCGCTAAAATTTAGAGTCTGTTTAAATTTTAATCAGAATTATTTATCTGTCGTCCATCTGGGACTTAAAAACATATTTAGAAATTGAAGTTTTACTAAGATTTCACCCCTCTGAAACTTTTTAAGCTCCGTTAGGAGCAAAATAGAAATAGAAAATTAATAAAAATAGTTACAAAACCCCTTTAGGGGTGATATAAGTTTATATAAATAAAATTTAAACAGGCTCTTAGTATTAATTGCAACTTTATAAATAAAAAGTGTGTCCTGTTCATAAAATGTACTATATTTAAAAAGTATCTTTAATTAAAAATAGTTGACCAACTGGAAATATGAACCCTACAAAAACAACATCTCGTTTTCCATATTATGAAGAGATAAATGATTTTTTGACTTCAGTTACTAGTTTGAGAACAAAAAACCCTCATTTTTTTTGTCTCCGATTAAAAGGTAGAGTGGATCAAATAAAATATAAACCACCGTTTAAAAAAGGATTTTATTCTGTATTTTTAATTACCAATGCTAGTAAGTACAAAATATATAGCGATAATAACGAAATAAAAACCTATAATTCTTTTCTTGCACTACAATCTCCAGGGCAAATAATGAGTTACAGTTATAAAGTAGGAATGCATACAAAAGGCTACCTTCTTTTTTTTAAATCGGAAATATTTTCATTTTTAAAAAAAAATTTCAGTCAGGAATTTTCATTTTTTGATGTATTGCATTCCGATTCATTTGAAGTAAGTGATTCTAAAATGGCCGAATTAGAAGATTGTTTTGAAGATGTATTTACTGCTTATGAAGATAATACAGACTTGGCCCAAAAAACAGCTCCGTTAAAGCTACTTATATTAATGCATACCATTAACACGTTTACACAATCGCATGAAAAAGAAAGCGAAGAAAAAATAGCCCAAGGGAAAGGAGCGGAGGTTTTGTTTCAAAAATTTTTGCAATTAGTTAATAATTATTATTTAGAAAAACGAACAGTAAAAGAATATGCTAACGAACTTTCCGTTTCGCCTAATTACCTTTCTATTTTAATTAAACAACACTCCAACAGAAGCGCACTTTCATTTATAAACTACCGAATGATTAGTGAAGCTAAATCTTTTATTACCCATTCCAATTCTACTATAAGTGAAATTTCTAAAAGGTTAAATTTTTCAGATACATCTAACTTTGTTAAATTTTTTAAAAAACAAACAGGGTTAACACCCATTGAATTTAAAAAAATAAGTAAAAAAGAAGAAATTTAACATGAGTAAAAGTAAAAAGCAACTATTTATATTTAAGTTGCAACTATTTGAGATAAAAACGCACCTTACTAATAATAAAATAATAGCAAGTAGTTAAGTAAAAAGAATCTAGTTGAATATTCTAATATTTGTTTTATTAAAATTTAAAGGGTAAAAAAAATCTATATAAAATAAAAAAATGTTAAAAAAAATTATTTAAAATGAAAAAAAATTATGTCATATTTTTTATCCTTTTGAGCATTTTTACGCATAATGTATATTCTCAAAATCATCCGGGAACAGGTGGTACAAAATGCGGAAGTTGCGTGCCTGCAGGATGGACATTAGATAAAGGTAGTCCAGATATTAGTGATGCCAGCGGTTGGGGATTTGATGGGAGTTCTTGGAAAAAAACAATTCCTCCAATTCCAAATGGAGAAAAATCTTGGCTCTCAGCTCATTCATACGAAGTGGCAAGTATGGTAATTTCAAATCTTACAGTAGGGACATCATACACTCTGGTATTTTATTATATGTCTACACCAAATAATACCATTATTGGATATGGTAATTTTAGTCCTGCATTAAGGTATAGTATTGATGGGAAACCCAGAGTAACACTTACAATAGCAGCGGAAGCTACTTGGTATAAAGAGTCTGTAGTGTTTACAGCAACGGCAACTACCGCTGTCTTTACTTATTATGGAGGAGACAGAGACCCTGCATCGTCACCCGGAACAGGAGAATTGAGTAATATCAGTTTTGCACCCAATGGAACACAACCCACAGTACCAACCTGCCCTACAGTTACAATAACCGCAACGCCATCGGTAACTGTTTGTAAAGGACAAACGGCAACATTAACAGCCACTGGGCCTAATACATATTCGTATACATGGGCTGCAGGTGCTGGCACAGGCCAATCAATAACTATTACGCCTTCAGGTTCTAATGTTTATCAAGTAACAGCCGATTCTGCAGGATGCAAAGGAACGGCAAATTCATTTGTAATTGTAGATACTTTGCCAATAGTTACTGTAAATTCAGCTTCAATATGTGCAGGTAAAAGCGCACTATTAACTGCTAGTGGCGCAAGCACTTACACGTGGTTACCTGCAACTAATTTATCATCAACAACAGGTGCTGGTGTAACGTCAAATACAACCAGTAGTATTACATATACTGTTACAGGAACAACAAATGCGTGTTCGGCTACCGCTGTATCATCGGTTACAATAAATGCCCCACCTGTATCTAATGCAGGCAATGATATAACTATTTGTACAGGTACTATCGGTAATATTGGTAGCCCAACTACGGCGGGATATACGTATGCTTGGTCTCCTGCAAGTGGTTTAAGTGATGCAACAGTAGCTAACCCAACAGTTACCTTAACCAATACAACGGCTAGCCCTATTGTTAATACATATATTGTTACTACTACTGCAACTTGTACATCTACCGATGTTGTAAATGTTACTGTAAAATCGGTAGATGATGCTACATTTAATTACACCCCATCAACAGTTTGTAAAACTAGCGGCACAAATCCAACACCATTAATAAGTGGCACAATGGGAGGTACATTTGCATCCTCATCGCCAGGTTTAACAATGAATGCAGCAGGTGTTGTGGATTTAGCTACTACACCTGTGGGCACATATACCATTACATATACTACTGCTGGTGCTTGTTCAAATACAAGCTCGGTTACCTTAGCAATTGTAAATATACCAAAAGCCGATTTTACGTATGCTGGTCCTTATTGCAAAGGTGCAGCTAATCCTTCGCCAACATTTTTAAACGGAGCTAGTGCAGGTGTTTTTAAAGAAAATACAGGCACATTAAAATTTGTAGGTACAGTTGGACAAGTTAATTTAGTAACAAGTACAGTTGGTACATATACCGTTATAAATAGTATTGCCGCTGGTGGCGGATGCCCCAGTGCGGCAGATACAACTACCATTGTTATTAATGCCGCACCTATAACAAGTGTAAACAATCAAACAGTGTGTGTAGGTGCTTCAACATCTTTAACAGCAAGCGGTGCCGATACCTATCTTTGGTCAAATGCGTCAACTTCAACAACTTTAGCTATAGGTTTTGCAACCACTGCTACTTATACAGTAACTGGTACAACTTTAGGTTGTTCATCGGTTGCAATTGGTAAAATAACGGCAAATGCAACACCAACAGTTACTGTTAATAATGTAACCATTTGTGCTGGAAAATTTGCAACATTAACAGCAAGTGGGGCCGCAAATTATTTATGGTCAACTGGTGCGGTTACAACTACTATTTCCAATAATCCAAATATAACAACTTCATATACTGTAACAGGTACAAGCCTTGGTTGTTCGGCTTCGGCAGTTGGAGTAATAACAGTATACACTTCGCCACTTGTAACTGTAAATTCCGTAGTAATTTGTAAAGGACAAAATGCTACATTAACTGCCAGTGGAGCAGGTTCATACGTATGGTCAGATGCTACCATATTAAATCCAAAAACGGTTGCAACACCAACAGTAACAGCTACCTACACGGTTACTGGAACTGCAGGTGGTTGTACTGCTATTGCTACTGCAACAATTACAGTAAATAACTCACCACAAATTAAGGTAAATTCGCCTACAATATGTATAGGACAAAGTGCTATACTTAATGCAAGCGGAGGTAACAGTTATGTTTGGTCAACTGGTACATCAGCTAGTTCTATAACCGTAAGCCCACTTGCAAGTACATCATATACTGTTTCCGATAATACAGCAGGTTGTGCAGGATCTGCAACTTCAACAATAACTGTTATTTTTACGCCTACAATAACAGTTAATAAACCCACAGTTTGTGGCGGTAAACAAGCTATATTAACGGCTTCGGGTAATGCTGTAAGTTATTCATGGTCGGATGGCACTATAGGTAAATCATTAACAGTATCCCCATTAACTACAACTACATATACCTTAACAGGTAGTACTTTGGGGTGTATAGCAACTATAACCGCAACTGTAACTACTTCGGCTTTGCCTATTATAAAAGCAACTGATACCATAATATGCGAAGGAAGAAACGCTCTTTTAACGGCTAAGGGGGCAAATTCTTATTTATGGTCTACTGGTGATAAAAATGCAACAATTTCTGTAATACCATCCAAAACTACTATATACACTGTTACTGGTTATAGTGCAGCAGGTTGTTCTGCCAATAAAGATGTAAAAGTAACAGTTATACCTAAACCAAAAGCTGATTTTAGTTTTTCTCCGAATCCGGCAGGAATATTAAATCCTGTAATTTCATTTATAGATAAGTCATCTTTAGGTGTAAATTATTGGAGTTGGAATTTTGGTGATGGCACAACCATCGCTTCAAGTACAGCTAACCCTGTTCATACATATCCAGCAACAGATTCTAGTTATTTAGTAAGTTTGGATGTTCAAAATAAACAATTGTGTGCTGGTACAGTTAGTTATACAGTAAAAATAAGTCCAGATTTTACATTGTATATTCCAAGTGCCTTTACACCCAACGATGATAAAATAAACGATGTATTTGGTGCAAAAGGAGGAGGTATACTAGAGTTTCAAATGTTGCTATTTGACCGTTGGGGTAATTTAATATATACTATTGACGATATAAATAAAACATGGGATGGTAAAGTAAATGGTAAAGCAGATTTAGTAGAACAAGATGTTTATGTTTGGAAAGTAAGGCTTAAAGACATATTAAAAAAGGAGCATAATTATATAGGAAAAGTTACAGTTATGAGAGGGGACGAGTAAGTTTAGCCTACGTATATTATTCAATAAACCCCTCTAAGGTGTAAACTAAATCATTAAGTAAAACAGCTTTTTCCGACGTGATATTTTTTTGAACTTCTTTCACTTTTTTTATCGCATTATTTAGCATGTCCTTTTCAAAAGGTCCTTCCATAGTGGACATAACTGTCATGGCTTCTAATGAAACCAAGTAATCAGCATCAAGTGCAAGTAAAATAAAAAAAGGTAAATATTTGCTAAAATTAATCTCCGATTCCCAACAAGCAGCAACCAATTGATGCCGGTTTTTATCAGCTTTAGGGCTAGCTATTGCTAACAATAATAAATCTCCGCCTTTCTCCTTTTTTAGATTGAGCAAAGTTGCTTCTTTAAAACTTTTATTAGCAGGGTCGGTTAAAAGGTTAATAATTTTGGAAATTTTATCTTCGGTTTTGATAAGCTTTCCCTCTTCTTCTTTTTCTTCTTCTTCAACCCCAATTATTTTAGTGATGTAATTTTTTGAGTCAAAATATTTTTTAAAATCTTCGTTGTTTTCCATGTTGGTTTAATTTTACGTACAAATATCTGAAATATAATTCATACCAAAAGTATATCTATATTAGGTACACAATGGTTTATTTTGTTTATTATTTGAAGAAAATGTATCAACTTTAAATCTCAGTTAATACATCTTGAATATTTTTAGAGCTTGGGTAAAACGATAATATTTTTTGCAATACAGCATCAATAACTGAGTCGGGGCAAGATGCTCCGCTTGTAAGGATAATATCTATAGGGGATTTTTTAGGTAAATAATTCTCTGTTGTTAAGCGTTCCTGCCTTATAAAATGATAATGATTGATACTGTTTTTGGATTCTATTTCTATCTCCGATGAAATAAAATAAGTTGGTAATTTATGCTCACATAATTCAACAATATGGGAAGTGTTGGAGCTGTTGTATCCTCCAACAACAATGGCTAAATCTGCATCATTTTTTAGTAAACCATAAGTAGATTCCTGATTTTCATTGGTAGCATAACATAATGTATCTCTGGTGTCGGCAAAGTGATTTTTTAATTCGGTTGCACCATATTTTTGTATCATTATGGATTTAAAATAATCGGAAATTTCTTGAGTTTCCGTAGCCAACATGGTTGTTTGGTTAATTACACCAACTCGTTTTAAATGAATTTGAGGGTTAAAATGATCAGAATACTTTCCTTTGAAAACTTTTTCAAATTCATCCAAAGATATTGTCCCTAAAATAAATTCGCCCAAAACACGGGATTCAATAATGTCCATTACAATTATGGATGGTGCATTTTTTTCGCTTCTCGAAAAAGTTGCTCGCGTTTCTTCATGTTTATGCTTGCCATGAATGATGATGGTATAATCATCTTCTCCTAGTTTTTCTGCTTTTTTCCAAACCCTGTCTACAAACGGACAAGTGGTATTGTATTTATGAACTTGGATTCCCATAGCTTCCAACTCCTGTTCTATTTTTAATGTAGTACCAAATGCAGGGATTATTACAATATCATCCTTTGTAAGAGCGCTGAATGGGATAATTTGGTTGCCCGAAGTATCCATTAAAAAGGTGACACCTCTTGAAAGAAGATCTTTATTTACATCCGGATTATGGATCATTTGACTTAAAAGAAAAATACGTTTGTCAGGATTTTCTTCAATTGCTTTGTAGGAAATTTCAATTGCATTTTCAACACCATAACAAAATCCAAAATGACGGGCAATGTAAAAACGTACAGGCCCAAAATCGAGTAAAGTAGGGCTGAAATCCTTTTTACGGGGATCCGACTTTTTTTGAATTTCTTTTACTTTTGAAATTACAGGACTTTTGTAAAAATCAGGGATGTTAAAACTCTTCATTATTATGCAATTGATAATTAAGGCAAAATTACATTTTAGTTTTTATTTCTAAAGCATTTATTTTCTTTTAAATCCCTCAAATTCCGTTGTAAAACCAACTAAGTGTTATCAACAATCAACTGTGAATGTATTTGTACATCATTTAATTCAACCTTGTTTTTATTGAGTATTTTTGTTTTGATGAAAACAAAGAAACCTTTAATATTGGTAACCAACGACGATGGCATTACAGCTCCTGGTATTGCTGCATTGGTTGAAGTAATGAAAACATTGGGCGACGTTGTTGTTGTTGCACCTGACAAAGCCCAATCAGGAATGGGACATGCCATTACTATCAATTCTACATTACGGATCAATAAGTCTAAAATCTATGATGTAAAGGACGAATATAGTTGTACAGGAACTCCGGTTGATTGTGTAAAATTTGCCGTTAATAAAATAATGGATCGTAAACCTGATTTATGTGTTTCGGGGATCAATCATGGTGCTAATATGTCCATTAATGTAATTTATTCCGGAACCATGTCGGCTGCTGTTGAAGGAGCCATTGAAAGTATACCATCTATTGGTTTTTCGCTTTTAGATTACGCTATAGATGCTAATTTTACGGCTGCTAAAAAAGTTGTAAAAACGATTGCCGAAAAGGTATTAAAGAATGGCCTTCCTTTGGGAGTTTGTTTGAATGTAAATATTCCAAAATTAAAATACGATTTGATTAAAGGCATAAAAGTATGCCGCCAGGCAAGAGCAAATTGGGTAGAGGAATTTGATGAGCGAGTTGATCCTAGCGGACAGCCTTATTTTTGGCTTACAGGTAAATTTGATAATTACGATGCCGATAAAACAGATACAGATGTTTGGGCTTTGGAAAACAATTTTGTATCGGTAGTTCCCACTCAGTTTGATATGACAGCTCATAAGTCAATTAAAGAAATAGGCAGTTGGATTGTTTAAAAAAGTCATTAGTATATAGTCCGTAGTAAAGTGACTATCACTAAAGGGATTATTTAATGCTACTAATTTAAAGACTAATTACGAATGAATAATGTAGATTTTGATAAAATATGGATTGGGTTTATCTTGGGATTACTTTGCCCATTGCTATCATTAACTATTTATTATCAAGTAAATTTTTCATACATGACAATAAATGAGTTTATGAGATATGTTAAACTTGCTGATACGTTTACCGCTTTAATTTCATTATCTGTTTTGGTAAATTTAGCGGTCTTTTATCCTTTTATATGGAAGGAGAAATATGCTGGTGCTCGCGGTGTTTTGGGCGCCACGTTTTTATGGTCGGCCTTAGTTGTATTCTTAAAATTTGTTGTATAAAATAATAAATGAAGTATTATATTATAGCGGGAGAAGCATCGGGCGATTTACACGCCTCTAACTTAATAAAAGAGTTAAAGGTTTTAGATACCAATGCTCAATTTCGTTGTTGGGGTGGCGATTTGATGACAGCTCAGGGAGCAGATTTAGTAAAGCATTATCGTGATTTGGCATTTATGGGTTTTACCGAAGTATTGATGAATTTACCCACCATTTTAAATAATATTAAGTTTTGTAAAAAAGATATTTTAGAACATAAACCGGATGTATTGATTCTTGTTGATTATCCAGGCTTTAATTTGCGAATTGCGGAGTACGCAAAGACCATAGGTATTAAGGTGTTTTATTATATATCCCCTCAAATATGGGCATGGAAACAATCACGTGTTCATAAAATAAAAAAAGTGGTGGATAAAATGTTTGTGATATTACCTTTTGAGAAAGAGTTTTATCAACGATTTAACTATAATGTAGATTTTGTTGGCCATCCTTTGTTGGATGCTGTAGAAAATTATGCTGGTCAATCGAATCATTTATCAGTACAAACAAATAAGCCCATTATAGCCTTGCTGCCCGGCAGCCGAAAACAAGAAATTACTAGTATGTTACCCATTATGTTATCAATGGTAAAGCACTATAAAAATTATCAATTTGTAATTGCTGCGGCGCCATCACAAAAAAAAGAATTTTACCAAACATTTATTGGTGATTTGGATGTTCAACTTGTTTTTGGCGAAACCTATCAATTATTACAAAAGTCGGAAGCCGCTTTGGTAACATCAGGTACAGCAACTTTAGAAACGGCTTTATTTGGCATACCCGAAGTGGTATGTTATAAAGGGGGAGCAATTTCCTATGCTATTGCTAAACAGTTGGTTAAGGTTAAATATATTTCTTTAGTTAATTTAATTATGGACGAAGAAATAGTAAAGGAGCTGATACAAAATGAATTGAATGAAAATAATTTAAAGATAGAGCTGGATAAATTATTAAATACTCAATCGAGAATTAAAATGCTGGCGCAGTATACCAAATTAAAAATGAAATTAGGTGGTTCTGGAGCTTCTGGAAAAACTGCCGAATTGATGATTAGTTATTTGAATATTAAAAATTGAATTTTTGTGAATAATGAAAAAGAGATTTTTTTTACTACTTGTATTCACTTTTGGATTTATGTATTGTATTAATGCAGGTATTGTAACTGTAAGGATATTAACTACTACCATTGTAAATACATTTATTTTTTCGCCATTAAGTGGTAGTTACAATGTGTATGGCGATGGGGTTTTATTAGCAGATTGTGATCCTTCCGGAATATTTCAAATGAATGTAGAAGGAGATTCTATTTTATTAAAAACATTTGAAAAAAATATGGGAAAATTTACAAACATTAAAATATTTGCAAAAGAACCAGCGTCGGCATTTAAAATAAAATCATTAGTACCCAATGGAAATGTTCGAGCTTATGACGATAATATTGAGATTTTTTTGAGTGCAGATAAAAAGCAATTTTTATTGATTAATAAAGTGGATTTGGAAGATTATATTGCAGGAGTAGTACAATCTGAAGCAGGAAAAAATACAGGTTTTGAATATTATAAATTGCAAGCTATTTTATGTCGTACTTATTTATTGGCACATCTTGGTCGTCATATAATGGAAGGTTATGAGGTTTGTGATGATGTCCATTGTCAGGCTTATTTGAGTAGATCAAATGAAGAAATAATTGTAAAATCGGTAGTTGATACTAAAGGATTAGTTGTAGTAGACAATGATTTAAATTTAATTACGGCTGCTTTTCATTCCAATTGTGGTGGAGAAACCTGCAATTCGCAAGATGTTTGGGCCATGCCAACCTCTTATTTAAAATCTGTTAAAGATACTTTTTGTTTGCACAAATCACAGGCGCATTGGCAGCGAGTTATTTCTGTTGAAGATTGGAAATCCTATTTACAACTCAAATATAAAAATTCAAATTTCGATACTAATAAAACGGATGAAGGAACAAGTTTTTCTCAAGCGAATGGCAGAGCAATTTATTATACAGATAAAAATAGTAAGATCCCACTAAAAACTATTCGTGCAGATTTTAAGTTAAAATCTACTTATTTTTCAATTCGGCAAGAAGGAAACTCAATAGTTTTTGATGGAAAGGGATATGGACATGGAGTAGGATTATGTCAGGAAGGAGCTATGAATATGTGTGGTTTAAAATATACCTATAAGGACGTTCTTCATTACTATTACAAGGACGTTAACTTGGTTGATCTTTCAGCATTAAATTATTTCAGGCAAGAGTAAATTAGTTTACAGCCTCGTATCTATAACTTTCTTATCTGTATAAATGTTTCCATTCAAAAAAAAACATTTCCTGCTTTTTATTTTTTGGTTCATTGCAGATCATACAATAACGGCGCAATCCGAATCCTTAGTTTCCGATACAATAAAAAATACATTTAGCCAAAAACGCTTAGGAGTGTTAATAACAACCGAAGCCATTCTGTATTCAGGTAGTTTATCTGCATTAAATGAATTATGGTATAAAGATTTTGCCCATTCCTCTTTCCATTTATTTAATGATAATAATGAGTGGCTACAAATGGATAAAATGGGGCATTGTGTTACATCGTACAGCGTTGGTAAAGTAGGAATAGGGTTAATGAAATGGAGTGGGGTAAAGCGTAAAAAAGCAATTTGGTATGGAGGTGTATTGGGCTCCATATTTTTAAATACAGTCGAAATTTTGGATGGCTTTTCATCCGGATGGGGTTTTTCTATTGGCGATTTATCAGCAAACACAGCAGGTTCATTAATAGTAATAGCACAAGAGTTGGCTTGGGATGAACAACGAATTGTTTTAAAATATTCGTTCCAACAAAGTGAATATTTTAAATATAATCCTAATTTGTTGGGCAAAAATTTGCAGCAAAATTTAATAAAAGACTATAACGGACAAACGTATTGGTTATCGGTAAATTTGTATGCGTTTATGAACCAGCAAACTAAATTTCCTAAATGGCTAAACCTTGCTTTGGGTTATGGTGCAAACGGAATGGTGGGTGCAAGAACTAACCCTGCAATTATGGATGCAAGCAGTAATACCATTTATTTTGATCGTTACAGACAGTTTTATCTATCATTGGATATAGATCTTACCCGAATAAAAACTAAATCAAATTTTTTAAAAACGGTATTCAATACTATTGGATTTATCAAATTTCCAGCTCCTGCATTGGAGTTTAATAAAAATGGTGTAAAGGTATTGTTGTTGGGTTTTTAAGAAATTGAAAGTAATAGTTTAATCTTATTTTTTTCGATTAAATTTTTTTTGTGTTTTTAGATGCGGTGTAGGACTTAATTTTTACCCCTGCCCAATAAAAAGTCCCGTTAAGCATTAAGCTTAACGGGACTTTTACTACTTTAAAAACTAGTTTTCTTCTTTCTTAGCTTTACCGTTTTTTGAAGCTTTTGGCTTATTAATCTTTATTTTTATTTCTTGTTTTTCTTTGTCAAAATTAACATCAATTATATCACCTTCAGTTAATGGAGAACTTATAATTTCCTCTGCCAATGGATCTTCAAGATATTTTTGAATAGCCCTTTTTAATGGTCTTGCTCCAAATTCAACATCGTATCCTTTGTCCGAAATAAAATCTTTCGCATCTTCAGAAATTTTAATGGTATACCCTAAACCTTTGATTCTGCCATATAAACTATCCAATTCAATGTCGATAATTTTATGAATATCATCACGGGTTAAAGAGTTGAAGATAACTACATCATCAATACGATTTAAAAACTCAGGAGCAAAAGCTTTTTTTAAAGCACTTTCAATAACACCTTTTGTATGGTCGGTTGCCGTTTCAACCTTAGCTGAAGTTGAAAACCCTACACCTTGCCCAAAGTCTTTTAACTGGCGAGCCCCAATGTTAGAAGTCATGATGATAATGGTATTTTTAAAATCAATTTTTCTACCTAAACTATCCGTCATTTGTCCATCATCCAATGCTTGTAACAATAAGTTAAATACATCGGGATGTGCTTTTTCTATCTCATCTAATAATACAACTGAATAAGGGCGACGACGAACTTTTTCTGTTAATTGCCCACCTTCTTCATATCCAACATAACCTGGAGGCGCACCAATTAAACGAGATACAGCAAATTTTTCCATATATTCACTCATGTCAATACGGATTAGCGCATCATCATTATCAAATAAATATTTAGATAATATCTTCGCTAATTGTGTTTTACCTACACCTGTAGGACCAAGAAATATAAATGAACCAATTGGTTTATTCGGATCTTTTAATCCAGCACGATTACGTTGAATAGCTTTAACAACTTTTTTAACAGCATCATCCTGACCAATAACCTTACCTTGCAAAAGTTCAGCCATTTTAATCAACTTATTACCTTCGTTTTGTGCTATACGTTGAACGGGTACACCTGTCATCATCGCTACAACTTCAGCAACATTGTCTTCAGTAACTACCTCGCGATGCGTTTTGCTTTCCTCTTCCCATAATTTTTTAGCAGTTTCAAGCTGTTCTAAAAGTTGACGTTCTGTGTCGCGCAATCTGGCAGCTTCTTCATATTTTTGAGAACGAACAACTTTGTTCTTTTCCTCTTTAATTTCTTCCAGTTTTTTCTCAATTTCCAAAATATTTTTTGGAACATTAATGTTGATGATGTGAACACGAGAACCAGCTTCATCTAAAGCGTCAATAGCTTTATCAGGCAAATGACGATCAGAAATGTAACGCGCTGTTAAGGTTACGCACGCTTTAATAGCTTCATCCGTATAGGTTACATTGTGATGATCTTCGTACTTCGCTTTGATATTGTTTAAAATCTCAATAGTTTCTTCTGTTGAAGTAGGCTCTATGATTACTTTTTGGAAACGTCTTTCCAAAGCACCATCTTTTTCAATATATTGACGGTATTCATCTAAAGTTGTCGCACCAATACATTGTATCTCGCCACGAGCTAGAGCTGGTTTAAACATGTTGGATGCATCTAATGAGCCTGAAGCACCACCAGCACCAATAATAGTATGAATCTCATCGATAAACAAAATTACGTCAGGAGATTTTTCCAATTCGTTCATCACCGCTTTCATACGCTCTTCAAATTGTCCGCGGTATTTAGTACCGGCAACTAAAGAGGCTAAATCTAACGTAACAACACGTTTACCAAACAATACGCGAGAAACTTTGCGTTGAACAATACGTAGCGCTAACCCCTCTGCAATAGCTGATTTACCTACACCTGGTTCACCAATTAGCATTGGATTGTTTTTCTTTCTACGTGATAATATTTGAGAAACGCGTTCAATTTCTTTTTCGCGTCCAACAATAGGATCTAATTTTCCATCTTCGGCAGCTTTGGTCAAATCTCTTCCAAAGTTATCCAATACAGGGGTTTTTGATTTACTATCAGTAACTTTTTTAGTGCTGCTGGCACTAAATTGATCATCATCCCCTTCATCTTCAGGAGGATTCCCGGGCATTTCAGCTCTTGGTTCCGATTTAGATACTTCAAATTCTCTTTTCATAGTTTCGTAATCAATTTTAAATTTTTGTAATGATTTTGTAGCAACATTGTCTTCATCTTTTAAAATAGATAAAATTAAATGTTCGGTACCAATAATAGCACTTTTAAATAATTTGGCTTCCAAATAGGTTATTTTTAAAGCTCTTTCAGCTTGTTTCATTAAAGGGATATTTGCCAAGTTACTCACCTTGTGATTTCCTGTTCCTATTGCTTGCTCAATTATTTTGCGTAATTCCTGTAGGTCAACGTGTAAGGATTTAAGCAAACGAACCGCAGTTCCTTCGCCTTCGCGGATAATTCCTAACAATAAATGTTCGGTTCCTATATAGTCGTGCCCCAACCGTAAAGCCTCTTCGCGACTGTAGGTAATCACATCCTTAACTCTGGGTGAAAATTTAGCTTCCATAATAATCTGTATAAAGTTAATTCTTAATCGAAATAAACTGTTTTAAGTTTACAATACATCCAAAATAAGGTGTTTATGTTAATAAGTCAAAAGTACTTAGCTAATACTATACCGATTGGATAATGGGCTTTATATTTATCAACAAAATAAATGTTAATATGTTGATAATTTGAAGGCCTAATTCAACAGTATTTATGTTTGATTAAGTACTTTCGAACTCCTTTAAACTGCATACGTTTTTATCAAATACTGTGCAATTTTATAATTTAATGACAATCTCGCATTGTTAGTACTGACAAAAGCAGGCATATATAACAAATTTAAATACAAAAAATAGAAATTATGGCAGACGGAGAAAAAATTATTCAAATTAACATCGAGCAGGAAATGAAGTCGGCTTACATTGATTATTCAATGTCGGTAATTGTTTCGCGTGCTTTACCCGATGTAAGAGATGGTTTAAAACCGGTTCACAGAAGGGTATTGTATGGTATGCTTGATTTGGGTGTTGCTTCTAATAAGCCTCATAAAAAATCGGCACGTATTGTTGGTGAGGTATTGGGTAAATACCATCCACATGGCGATACGTCTGTTTACGATGCAATGGTGCGTATGGCTCAGGATTGGAGTTTGCGTTATCCTTTGGTTGACGGACAAGGTAACTATGGTTCTGTTGATGGTGATAGTCCGGCAGCAATGCGTTATACCGAAGCTCGTTTGAAAAAAATGGCAGAGGAAATGCTTGGCGATATTGAAAAAGATACGGTTGATTTTCGTCCAAATTTTGATGATAGTTTAACAGAACCAACCGTTTTACCTACACGTATTCCTAATTTGTTGATTAATGGTGCTTCCGGTATTGCAGTGGGGATGGCAACCAATATGCCACCACATAATTTAACCGAGATTGTTAATGCTACTATTGCATATATCGATAACCGTGAAATTGATGTTGCGGGATTAATGCAGTATGTAAAAGCTCCGGATTTTCCTACAGGAGGAATTATTTACGGTTACGAAGGTGTTAAAGATGCTTTTGAAACTGGTCGCGGACGTATTGTAATGCGTGCTCAAACAACTATTGAAATTACAGACGCTGGACGTGAACGTATCATTGTAAACCAAATTCCTTTTCAAATCAATAAAGCCGAAATGATTAGAAAAACGGCTGATTTGATTAATGATAAAAAAATTGAAGGTATTTCAGATATTCGTGATGAATCGGATAGAGATGGGATGCGTATTGTTTATGAAATTAAACGCGATGCCATTACCAATGTAGTATTAAATAATTTATTCAAATATACCGAATTACAAACATCTTTTAGTGTAAACAACATTGCTTTGGTTGGCGGCCGACCAATGATGTTGAACTTGAAAGATATGATTGTTCATTTTGTAGCTCACCGTCATGATGTGGTTACCCGCAGAACCAAATTTGAATTACTTCAGGCGGAAAAACGTGCACATATTCTTCAAGGATATTTAATTGCTTTAGATCATTTGGACGAAGTAATTAAGTTGATTAGAGAATCATCAACACCAAGTGAAGCGCAAGAAGGTTTAATGTCGAGATTTGGCTTGAGTGAAATTCAATCAAAAGCAATTTTGGAAATGCGTTTGCGCGTATTAACCGGACTGGAAAGAGACAAGATTAAAGCAGAATACGAAGAGTTAATGAAATTGATTGATTACTTAAAATCAATTTTAAATGATGAAACGTTAAGAATGAAAATTATTACCGACGAACTTTTAGAAATTAAAGAAAAATACGGTGATGAGCGTAAAACTCAAATTGTATACGCTTCCGGCGATTTTAAAATTGAAGATATGATTGCTAATGAAGAGATAGTAGTTACTATTTCTCACATGGGTTATATTAAGCGTACAGCTTTATCGGAATACCGCACTCAGGCTCGTGGAGGCAAAGGAGCCAAAGGTACTACCACGCGCGATGCTGATTTTATCGAACATTTATTTATAGCATCCACACATAATTATTTATTGTTGTTTACCGAACAAGGTCGTTGTTTCTGGATGCGTGCATTTGAAGTCCCTGAAGGAACTCGTCAATCTAAAGGACGCGCTATTCAAAATCTAATTAACATACCATCTGATGATAAAGTAAAAGCATTTATTAATGTTACTAGCCTTTCGGATGAGGAATACATCAATAATAATTACATTATTATGTGTACCAAAAATGGCATCATCAAAAAAACAACATTGGAAGCATATTCTCGTCCTCGTCAAAATGGTATCAATGCAATAACAGTGCGTGAAGGCGACACTTTATTGGAAGTATTATTAACAGATGGTAAAAATGAAATAATGCTTGCTTCAAAAGCCGGTAAAATTGTTCGTTTTAATGAAGAAAATGTTCGCCCGATGGGACGTAACGCTTCAGGTGTAAGAGGAATTAATGTTGGGGATGAAAAAGATAATGAAGTGATTGGTATGATAGCTATTTCTGATCCATTATCCAATGTTATGGTGGTTTCTGAAAAAGGATACGGTAAACGTTCTGATATTGAAGAATACCGTGTAACTAAACGTGGAGGTAAAGGAGTTAAAACCATTAATATTACTGAAAAAACAGGTAATTTAATTGCTATCAAAGATGTAACGGATAATGATGGATTAATGATTATTAATAAATCAGGTATTATTATTCGTTTGGCTGTTTCTGAATTGCGTGTGATTGGACGTGCTACTCAAGGTGTACGTTTAATTAATATGAAAGCTACCGATGAAATTGCTGCTGTAAGTAAAGTAGATAAGGAAGAAATTATCGATGAGGAAGCAGAAGCAAATCCGGAAAATGGCATAGAAAATGGTACTTCTGACGAAACAGGAACTGAAGGCGAAGAACCATCAAACATTACAGAATAATAGGTTTTAAATAAAAAACAGAAAAATAAAGTTCCATTCTGCTTCCCTTAGCGGGATGGAATTTTTTTAAACATTAAAAAAAACAACATGAAAAAAATAGCATTGTTATTATTGGCTACAACACCTGTTTTTTCGGTGTATTCTCAAAAATCAAAAGGATATAACGCAGTAAATTATTATAAAGATTATACAGCAACGAAGGATGTAGAATCATTAAATAAAGCCAAAGAAAATGTTGATTTGGCATCTGAACATGAAGATACAAAGGACAATGCAAAAGTTCAAATTGTAAAAGGACAGATATATTTTGCTTTGTACGAGTTAAATAAAAAAGCACAGGAAGAGTTGCTGGTGCAAAGTATCCCAGATGCAAATAAAAGGGCTTTTTCTGCATTTCAGATTACTCCAACAGCTGATTTAGAAACAGCTTATAAAGCTTTTGAAAAAGGAAGAGCTTTGGATACAAAAGGGGAGTATAGCAATGAATTAAAAATGGAAAGAAATATAGGGATATATTACGATAATACCGGACGTGCTAATTTGAATGCGAAAAAATTTACTAACGCATTAAATGCCTTTGAAAAAGCGTACGAAATAGGAGGCTTTTCAAAAACAGATACTACTTTGCTTTATTATTGTGCTTTGTCTGCTGAGTATTCAAATGAATTTGAAAAGGCTAAAAATTACTATCAAAAATTGATTGATACCAAACATATACCGGAAAATACGTATTCATCACTTGTAGAAGTATATCTGAATTTAAAAGATACAGTAGCAGCAATGGATGCTTTAAAAAAGGGAAGAACGGAGTTTCCTAATAATATTGGCTTGGTAATTAAGGAGGCTAATTATTTTTTAAAAACCAATAACAGTGCAAAAGCATTGAATAATATGAACATTGCAATTAATGCAAGACCTAATGATGCTAATTTATATTTGGTAAGAGGTAATATTTATGATAACCTTGCAAACCCTAAAGATGCTATGGGTAAAGAACTTGATAAACCAAGTGATTATGAAAATAACATTAAAATGGCCGAAGCGGATTACAAAAAGGTAATTGAATTAAAACCCGATAATTTCGATGCTTTATTTAATCTAGGTGTATTGTACAACAATCAGGGGGTTACTTTTAATAAACTAGCTGATGGTATAGTGGACAATGTAAAAAACGCAGCTATGAATGCTAAGGCAACTGCTCAATTTGAAAAAGGTATTCCTGTTTTTGAAAAAGCGTTGCAGTTAAATCCAACAGATAGAAATACAATGATTGCATTAAAACAAATATATGCACGCTTACAAATATTGGATAAATTAAAAGCAATAAACGAGAAGTTGGGCAAATAATAATCCAAATGATTTATACTTATTTTTTTTGATTTATCTCAATTTACAACATCATTTTTTTGATATCCCAACAAGTATTTTAAATTTTTGTATGAAGTAAAGGCTATTGAAAGTATTTCAATAGCCTTTACTTAAATCCCTTATATTATTTATCTTTAAAATCAATAATTACTCACCTGTTATTTATTAAAAATATAAAAATTGGAAACAAAACCATATAAAACATTATTAGAAAAAGGTTTGGAATTACCATTAATGGAAGAGTTTTACACCATACAAGGCGAAGGATTCCATTCAGGTAAACCCGCTTATTTTATAAGAGTAGGAGGTTGCGATGTTGGTTGCCATTGGTGCGATGTGAAAGAAAGTTGGGACGCGTCATTACATCCGCTTACGTCTGTAGATATAATCATTGAAACCACAAAACAATTTCCTGCAAAAGCCGTTGTTGTTACTGGCGGTGAACCAAGTATGTATAATTTGGAATACATTACCCAACAATTTAAAAATGCAGGTATTCAAACATTTATAGAAACTTCTGGGGCTTATTCATTAACTGGTATTTGGGATTGGGTATGTCTTTCTCCTAAAAAAACGAGTGAACCTTTACCTGAGAATTTTTTAAAAGCGAACGAATTAAAAGTGATTGTTCATAATAAAAATGATTTTGAATGGGCGGAAAAAAATGCCATACACGTTAGTGCTGATTGTAAATTATTTCTTCAACCTGAATGGAGTAAAAGTAAAGATATTATGCCAATGATTGTAGATTATGTCATGGCGCATCCTAAGTGGAATGTATCTTTACAAACCCATAAATATATGAATATCCCATAAGTTTGAAACTGGCTTAATAATTGAATATTAAAATTATGAAACATATTTTTATTGCAACCTTTACTATTCTTTTCTTCTTAACTTGTAAAGCTCAATTGGCTCCAGGGCAATATACTACCACCAATAAAAAAGCTATTTCATATTACGAAGATGGGCTCATTTATTTTCAACGTGGTGATAGTGAAAAAGCCATTGCAGAAGCCAGTAAAGCAATTGAAAAAGATGCAGAATTTGTAGAACCCCACTGCTTGCTTGCCGAAATATACCAAACTAATAAAAAGAACCAAAATGCTATTGCTGAGTATATTAAAGCTATTCAAATAAATCCAAACTTTAATAATAGCCTATTTTTTAATCTTGCTCAATTAGAAATGGTAGAAGGCAAATTTGAAGATGCTAAAAAGGATTATGAACAATTTTTAAAAAAACAATATGTTAATCCCAATTCAAAGGATATTGCATTAAGGCAGATTGACAATTGCACGTTTGCCATTAATGCTATAAAAAAACCTGTACCTTTTGAACCTAAAAATATGGGAGATGGTATAAACTCTATGTTCGATGAGTATTTCCCCGCTGTTACTGCTGATGCTCAAACATTTTTGTTTACCCGTAACAACAGAACAGAAACAATTCCCATGCAAGAAGATTTTTTGATTAGTAAAAAAGAAAATAATATTTGGTCAAAAGCAGCCTTAATTGGTAATGGAATAAACACTTTCGGTAATGAAGGTGCGCCTAGTTTATCATCCGACGGACAATTATTGTTTTTTGTTGCTTGTGCCGAAATTGATGGAAGTTATGGTTCTAACAGAAAAGGTTTTGGTAGTTGTGATATTTTTTACACTCAAAAAGTGGGTAACAATTGGGCTAAACCTTACAACATGAATCCTCCAATAAGTACACAATTTTACGAAACTCAACCATCATTTGCAGCTGATGGTAAAACGCTTTATTTTGTAAGTAATCGTCCGGGAGGAATGGGAAGTACCGACATTTATGTTTCTACACTTAAAGACAATGGTAGTTGGAGCATGCCTCTAAATTTAGGCAACAAAGTAAATTCAAAAGAAAAGGAAGAGTCGGTATTTATTCACCCCGATGGCAAAACCCTTTATTTTGGTTCTGCGGGACATACAGGAATGGGAGGTTTGGATATTTATGTTTCCCGAATGGATGAAAACGGTATTTGGGGAGAGCCTGTAAATTTAGGTTACCCTATTAATACTCCAGGTGATGAAAACAGCTTAGTTGTAGGCGCTTCAGGCGATCTTGCTTATTTTGCATCTAATCGTCCAGGTGGATATGGTGGATTAGACGTATACCAATTTGATTTATATGAAGCTGCCCGTCCTGGAAAAATTACTTATGTAAAAGGTAAAGTATATGATGCCAAAACAAATAAGCCGCTTGGTGCTCACTTTGAATTGATTGACTTGGCTACAGCCAAATCAGTTATTGTTTCTGATGCCAACAGCGGTAATGGAGAGTTTTTAGTTACCCTTCCGGTAGATAAAAATTACGCACTAAATGTTACGCATCCTGGCTATTTATTTTATTCCGAAAATTTTGCTTTAAAAGAATATTCTGAAAAGACTAAACCGTTTTTAATGAATGTACCTTTATTGTCATTAGATTCGGGAAGTGTGGTGGAGCTTAAAAATGTGTTTTTTGAAACGGCTAAATTTGACCTGAAACCAGAATCAAAAGTAGAGTTAAATAAATTAGTATCTTTTTTAAATTTGAATAAAACCTTGCGTATTGAGTTAGGAGGACATACCGATAATGTAGGTGATAAAAAAATGAACCAAATACTTTCTCAAAACCGTTCTAAATCTGTTTATGACTATTTAGTTGCCAATGGTATTGAAGCCAAACGTTTAGCCTACAAAGGTTATGGAGATACTAAACCAAAAGTAAACAATGATACCGAAGAGCACCGCGCAATAAATAGAAGAACGGAGTTTAAAGTTATTGGTAAATAAATAATGAAGTTAAGGGAATAATTTTAAATTTTAGTTTGTAGGAGTTGAATCTAAAACGCAAAAGGTTGAATTAGAAAATAGCAAACATGAATAAGAAACCTTTCTTTTCCGATTGGAAACAAGGCGGAATAAATAGAAATAGAGCTAAGTTAGATTGGAACATGCACTTTTTGGTTTTAGCAAACTCCTAAAAAATAATATTATGGCACTAAAAACAACAGATTTATGCGATGCGCACCCTGATAAAGTTCAGGTGGCAGAACCAATTGGTTTTAAAGATTATGGCGGTAAAAAAGTATTTGCCGGTAAAATAGTAACCCTTAAAATGTTTGAAGCAAACCCTTTGGTTCGTAAAACATTGGAAAAAAACGGTAACGGATCCATATTAGTAGTAGATGGTGGCGCATCCATGCGTTGCGCCATGCTGGGCGACCAGCTGGGTGAACTTGCCGTAAAAAACAATTGGAGTGGCGTAATTATTTACGGTTGTGTTCGTGATTCGGCCGACCTTGCAAAATTGAATCTTGGTGTTAAAGCTTTAAACACACATCCTATGAAAAGCGCAAGAACATTGGAAGGGCAGGAGAACATTGCTGTTCGTTTTGCTGGTACCACTTTTAATCCCGGCGAATTTGTTTATTGTGATGAGGATGGAATCATCATTTCAAAGGAAGCTTTGAGTTTATAAAAAACAGCTAAACTTTTTGTAATATTTTTGAACAGTTCGGGAGGGTTTTTCTATCTTTGCGCTCATGCAAGAAACAATATTAATTCTCGATTTCGGATCACAATACACACAGTTGATAGCACGCAGAGTGAGAGAGCTCAACGTATATTGCGAGATTCATCCTTTCAATAAAATTCCAGAAATTACAAATAACATAAAAGGGATTATACTGTCGGGTAGCCCTTTTTCAGTTCGTGATCCTCAATCGCCCAACCCCAATTTATCTGTTTTTAAAGGAAAATTACCTTTGTTGGGTGTTTGTTATGGAGCTCAGTTAATGGCGCAAAAATTTGGTGGCGAAGTATTGCCTTCAAAACACCGCGAATATGGTCGAGCTAATTTATCATTTGTAAACAGAGAAAGCGAACTTTTTAAAGGTATCAGTGATAATTCGCAGGTGTGGATGAGCCATGCAGATACCATCACCAAAATACCTGATAATTACGAGATTATATCCAGTACCAAAGATGTAAAGTTTGCCGGATATAGCGTAAAAGGTGAAAAAACGTATGGAATTCAATTTCATCCGGAAGTATACCATTCTACCGAAGGCGCTATACTTTTAAAAAATTTTTGTGTAGATATTTGTGCTTGCTCACAAAACTGGACGCCCGATTCATTTGTTGATACTACCGTAAATGACTTAAAAAAACAATTGGGTAACGATAAAGTGGTTTTAGGACTTAGCGGAGGAGTAGATTCAAGCGTTGCAGCTGTTTTATTGCACAAAGCCATCGGTAAAAATTTGTTTTGCATTTTTGTAGATAATGGTTTGTTACGTAAAAATGAATTTGAAACTGTGTTGGATTCATACAAGCACATGGGCTTAAACGTAAAAGGTGTAAATGCAAAGGATCGTTTTTATGAAGCCCTTTCAGGATTGGTTGACCCCGAATTAAAACGCAAAGCAATTGGCAAAGTTTTTATTGATGTATTTGATGATGAATCAAAACAAATACAAAATGTAAAATGGTTGGCTCAGGGAACAATTTATCCCGATGTTATTGAGTCTGTATCTGTTAATGGCGGACCATCGGCTACCATCAAATCTCACCACAATGTAGGAGGTTTACCCGATTATATGAAATTGAAAGTGGTGGAACCTTTACGTTTATTATTTAAAGATGAAGTGCGTAGAGTGGGCAAGTCGCTACATATTGATGATGCTATTTTGGACAGACATCCATTTCCTGGTCCTGGTTTAGCTATACGTATTTTAGGAGATATTACACTTGATAAAGTACGTATATTACAAGAAGTAGATTATATATTTATTGATAATTTAAAAACATCGGGTTTATATAAGGATGTGTGGCAAGCTGGCGCCATTTTTCTTCCAGTTAATTCGGTTGGAGTTATGGGTGATGAGCGTACTTATGAAAATGCAGTGGCATTACGTGCTGTAACGTCTACAGATGGCATGACGGCTGATTGGTGTCATTTACCGTATGATTTTTTAGGTAAAGTATCTAATGAAATTATTAATAAAGTAAAAGGCATAAATCGTGTTGTTTACGATATAAGCTCTAAACCGCCTGCTACCATTGAATGGGAATAGAATGAATTATATTTAAAAATTGAAAATTGAAAATCAAGAACACTCTTCATTTATTACACCGACCTTCATTTAAAATTAATTGCAGGTCGCTCTTCGTATTTCGTACTTGGTATTTATTACTTTTTTTCTTACTTAATATTCTGAGTTCCTATTCTCAGGATAAACAAACACCACAAATTAACAAAAGCAAAAAAGTGGAGACAATTTCAGGTGTTAAATACATTTTACATACTGTAGAACAAGGACAAACACTTTACGCAATTGCAAAAGTATATGAGCGCAATTTAAGTGATATTGTTATTGATAATCCCACTGTAATTGATGGTATAAAACCCGGGCAAGTTCTTAAAATTTCGACCGAAAAACCTAAAAAAATAATACTGAGTCCAATTGCTGAAAGTGCAAATATGGCAGGCGTAAAATTACATAAAGTGGAACAAGGGCAAACCTTATATGCTTTATCAAAATTATATGGAACTTCGGTTGAAAAATTATTGGAATTAAATCCGGAATTAAAAGAAGGATTGAAAATAGGACAAACATTAAAAGTATCTGATGCAGAATTGAAAGCAAATAAAACTACTGATTTTAAACCTTCAATACCTATTATTGAAACTAAATACCCCTCTTCAAAAGAAGTGATTAGCCCTCAGCCTAAAATTCAACAGGATTCAAAAGCTAAAGAATATGTAGCAATGGGAACTGCAAACAAACCCGAATTAAGTCCCCCTATTTCTGCAATAGAAAAATCAATGATGTATTCAGGCGCAAAAAAGGATCAATATAAAATTGCATTCTTTTTACCTTTCCATGCCGAAGAGGCAAACGCAATAGAACAACAAAAATTAATTAGTGGAGAACAACAATTACCTAATAAAACAACTGTAGCGCTCCAGTTTTATGAAGGAGCTTTGCTAGCAATTGATTCATTAAAAAAACTGAAATTAAATGCTAAGATTTTTGTTTACGACATTGATGATTCCGATTCATTAAACATGTTAACTCTCTTAAAAAAAACGGAGTTAGCTGAAATGGATTTAATGATAGGTCCACTTTATGGCTCAAGTTTTATGCCTATTTCAAAATTTGCAAAAGAACATAAAATCCCTATTATTTCTCCATTTACTCAAATTAACAAAATATTATTTGACAACCCTTTTGTTTGTAAAGTTTTACCTTCTAATACTTTACAAGTAGAACAGTTAGCTCATTTTGTTGTAGACTCATTTCACACCCAAAACATTATTCTTATTAACAATGGTAATGCTAAAGAGGTATCATTTTATAACTCATTTAAAAACACTTCAAAACTTGCTATGTTAGATAAAAAACACTCAGTGTTAGATACAGTTAAAGAAGCTAAAAACTTTCCTGTTATGCAAGGTTTATTGAGTTCTAGTAAAACAAATGTCATTATTTTACCTTCTAATAGTCAATCTTACGTAACTGAATTTATAAGTAGACTAAGTTCTTTACAGGATAAAAATAAGATTGTGCTTTTTGGACTTCAAAACTGGATAAACTATGACAATTTAGATTTTGAATATTTAAACAGTTTAGCATTGCATATTCCATCAAGTAACAATATTGATTTTCAAAATAATGCAACAAAATTTTTTGTAAATAATTATCGTGAAAAATATAAAACAGAACCAGAGTTGTACTCCTATAACGGATTTGATATAACTTATTGCTTTCTTTCGGCTTTACAGAAATATGGTAGTGGTTTTTTGAATAATATTAAAGAAATTAATTATAAAGGAATTGCATCTAATTTTAATTTTATTCAATCAATTTCTAATAAAAGTGGATTTGAAAATAAATTGGTAATAATTCTGAAATATGATAAATACAAGTTGGTAAAAGCTAACTAAATTATGAAAGAAGAAATAACCGAATGGTTCAAATCTCTACAAGATAATATTTGCAAAGCACTTGAAAGTGAAGACGCTAGCGGATTTTCAAAATCAGAGGTGAAATTTAAAGAAGATAATTGGTTACGAGAAGAAGGTGGCGGAGGAAGAACCCGTATTTTTCAGGATGGAAATATTATTGAAAAAGGAGGCGTTAATTTTTCTGCTGTTTATGGAGATGTTCCTGTTTTTTTAAAAAACGAGGATTCTAATTCTACAACTGTAAATTCTTCAAAAGACACTTTTTATGCTACCGGTATTTCCATTGTAATACATCCCAAAAATCCTATGTTACCTATCATTCACATGAATGTAAGGTATTTTGAAATGAGCAATGGTGTTTGGTGGTTTGGTGGAGGAATTGATCTTACACCACATTATGTTGATGAAGAAGATGCTCGGTTTTTTCATTTTTCGTTAAAAACCGCTTGCGATAAACATCAACCAAATTATTATACAGATTTTAAAAAGTGGGCCGATGACTATTTCTATATTACTCATCGTAAGGAAACCAGAGGAGTAGGAGGGATATTTTTTGATAGACTAAACTCCTCAAATAAAGAAGATTTGTTTGCATTTGTAAAAGAGGTAGGCAATTCATTTGCACCTATTTACACGCATTTAATGGCGAAAAATAAAAATATAACTTATACAGAATTAAATAAACAATGGCAATTGATAAGAAGAGGCCGATATGTAGAGTTTAATTTGGTGTACGACAAAGGTACTAAATTTGGTTTAGAAACAAATGGAAGAATTGAATCCATTTTAATGAGTTTGCCTTTAAATGCAAGTTGGGTTTATAATTTTGAACCCATGTCAAACAGTCGTGAAGAACAGACTTTATCTTTGCTAAAAAAAGGCATAGATTGGATATAAATAATATCAACGTATTAAATTAATTTCGTTCTCCAATTTGTTGACGCCACATTGCATAATATAAACCTTTTTGCCCAATTAAATCTTCGTGTTTCCCTTGCTCAATAATATTACCCTTTTCTAATACAAAAATTTTATCTGCATGCATTATTGTACTCAACCGATGAGCAATAAGAATTGTTATTTGACTGTTATTTTTGGATAAGTCGCGAATTGTTTTACTAATTTCTTCTTCCGTTAATGAATCTAACGAAGAAGTAGCTTCATCAAAAACCAATAAAGAAGGTTGACGCAGCAAAGCTCGAGCAATTGATAAACGTTGTTTTTCGCCACCAGAAACTTTTACACCGCCTTCTCCAATCATTGTATTAATACCATTATTAGCTCTGGCAAGTAAGTTTTGACAAGCTGATTTGTTTAATACTTCCAAACATTCATCGTCAGTTGCATTTGGGGCAACAAACAATAAATTTTCTTTGATAGTACCCGCAAATAACTGGGTATCTTGAGTTACAAATCCAATTTGCGATCGCAATTCATCTAAGCCAATTTTATGTACACTATTTTCATTGTATAAAATATCACCTTCTTGTGGTTGGTATAAACCAACTAGTAATTTTACCAAAGTAGTTTTACCCGAACCCGAAGGGCCTACAAATGCAATGGTTTCCCCTTTTACTGTTTCAAATGAAATATTTTCTAAGGCTTTATTTTTTGCTGATTTATGTTTAAATGAAACATTTTGAAATTTTAATTTTTGTATTTCGTTTATCACAATTGGATATAATGGTTTTTTTTCTTTTGGCGTATCTAAAATGGTTTGAAAGTTTTCCAATGATGCCTCGGCTTCCCGATAAACTGTAATAATATTACCCAATTCCTGTAATGGCCCAAAAATAAAGAAGGAGTAAATTTGTAATGAAAACAGTTCACCCAAGGTCATCGTTTCCTTAAAAATTAAAAATAAAAGCAAAAATAAAATACTACTACGTAAAAGGTTTACAAACGTCCCTTGTATAAAACTAATACTTCTGATATAGCGCACTTTTTTAAGCTCTAATCCAAGTATTTTTATAGTTATACCATTAAGTCGGTTAATTTCCTGATTCGCTAATCCTAAACTTTTTACCAACTCTATATTCCGTAAAGATTCTGTAGTAGAACCAGCTAAAGAAGTTGTTTCCCCAACTATTTTTTTCTGAATTACTTTTATTCGTTTACTCAAAAGAGATGTAACAAATCCTAAAACAGGGACAGATGCAAAATATACAACAGCAATTAACCAATGTATTTTAATGGCATAAACCATCACAAAAACAACACCAACAAGCGATGTGAATAAAATATTAACAAAAGCAAAAATAAGTTTTTCAACATCAATTCTCACTTTTTGTAGTTTACCCAATGTTTCGCCACTTTGTTGATCTTCAAATACCTGATAAGGCAATTCAAGTGAATGTTTAAGTCCATCGGAATAAATTTGAGCACCTAGTTTTTGAGTAATAACATTGGTATAATAATCCTGAAAATTTTTTGCAATACGAGACACCATTGCAAATCCCATCGACAAAAGGATTAAACTGCCAACACCTTTAATGTATTCGATTTTGGTGTAATTATGATGGTTGGATCCATAATTATCAACAAGATGCTTAAAAACTAATGGATCTAAAAGCGAGAATATTTGATTAATAGTAGCTAATATCAATGCCAGAGCTACGAATTTTTTATATTGTTTTAGATAATTAAAGAGTAGTTTCATAAAAAAATTTTCGCAAAGGTATTAAGTAAAACAAAAGTTTTAATATTTATATTGATAATAGTTTTAAAATATATTTGTTTTTAATTGAATATAGCATTGCAATTTTTTACTTTAGATAAAAAACACGCGTATTAATTGGTAGGAGTTTAATTATCTAGTTTATGAATATTTAATTAAAAATAAATAATATATAAAAAAATCACCTTTTAAGATTGCTTCTTTTTAATTTCTGTTGAAGTGATACATTAAAAAAAAATGTATCTTTGTTGGAATTTTAACCAGTAAATCCAAAACCATTACTATGGCGTTAAATTCAGGCAAAATTGTAGGAGAAGGATTAACCTACGATGACGTACTTTTAGTACCAGCTTATTCCGAAGTACTTCCACGCGAAGTAGATACATCCTCCTATTTTTCTAAAAAGATAAAACTTAACACTCCAATTGTTTCGGCAGCAATGGATACTGTTACCGAATACCAATTGGCAATTGCAATTGCACAAGAAGGCGGTATTGGAGTATTGCATAAAAACATGAGTATCGAACAGCAGGCCGATCAGGTTAGAAAAGTAAAACGTTCAGAAAGCGGCATGATACTGGATCCTGTAACATTGTTGGAAAACTCTACAGTTACCGATGCTCTTAATTTAATGAAGGAATTTAAAATAGGTGGTATTCCTATTATAAATAATAATAAAGTATTGATAGGTATTGTAACCAATCGCGATTTAAGATTCGAAAAAAATCTGAAGCGTTCCATTAAGGAAGTAATGACAAGTAAAGATCTTGTGATTACAAAGGAAGGTACTGATTTTAAAAAAGCAGAACAAATTCTTCAACATCATAAAATTGAAAAGTTACCTGTTGTAGATAAACAAGGTAGATTAATAGGCTTAATCACCTACCGCGATATAATAAAGGTAAAAGTTAGACCTAATTCTAACAAAGATAGCTTAGGTCGATTACGAGTAGCTGCAGCTGTAGGTGTTACTGCTGATATGATGGATAGAGTAAACGCATTGGTACAGGCGAATGTAGATGCTATTGTGATAGATACAGCACATGGTCATTCTAAGGGAGTTTTAGAAGCATTGAAAAAAGTAAAAAAAGCTCATCCCACCTTACAAGTAGTTGTAGGTAATATAGCAACAGCAGAGGCTGCATTAGCCTTAGCAAAAGCAGGAGCCGATGCTGTAAAAGTTGGTATTGGGCCAGGGTCTATTTGTACTACAAGAGTAATTGCAGGTGTTGGTGTTCCTCAACTTACAGCCATTATGGATGTTGCAAAAGCATTAAAAGGTAAAGGTATTCCAATTATTGCCGATGGCGGAATCCGTTTTACCGGCGATATTGTAAAAGCATTGGCAGCTGGCGCAAGTTCTGTAATGATGGGCTCTATGTTTGCAGGAGTGGAAGAATCGCCAGGAGAAACGATTATTTTAGAGGGACGAAAATTTAAGTCTTACAGAGGAATGGGATCCATTGAAGCAATGCAAAAAGGATCAAAAGATCGCTATTTTCAAGATGCTGAAGATGATATTAAAAAATTAGTACCGGAAGGGATTTCTGGGAGAGTAGCCGTTCAAGGCAGTTTATCCGAAGTGATTTATCAGTTTGTTGGAGGATTGCGTGCAGGAATGGGCTATTGTGGAGCAAAAAATATTGAAGGTTTGCAAAATGCGAAGTTTGTAAGAATTACCAGTTCGGGTATTAGAGAAAGTCACCCACATGGAGTTGCAATTACACACGAAGCACCTAATTATAGTAGATAATGCACTAAATTAAATTGAAAATACTTAACAAAATTTAACAAAATACCTCCTGAATATTAGGGGGTGTTTTATTTTGATACTTAGTTATAATAGTTACATTTGCTATCCTAAATTTAATAATAAAATTCATGTATAGATTATCTGTTTCTAAATCAATAATACTTTCACTTGCATTATTATCGTATAATGGTACCAAAGCTCAGTCTAACAAAAACAATGTGTTGATGACTGTTGGTAATAGTAAAATTACAGTGGAAGATTTTTTAAATGTATATCATAAAAATAATTCGACAGAAAATTTAAAGGACACAAAATCTTTGGATGAGTATGTGAATTTATTTGTAAACTTTAAATTAAAAGTAAAAGAAGCCGAAGAGTTAGGTTTAGATACCGTAAAATCTTTTAAAGATGAGCTCTCAGGTTATCGTAAACAACTTGCTCAACCATATTTAACGGACAAAGCTGTTAATGAAAAACTGTTACAAGAAACATATACCCGATTACAAACAGATATAAGAGCATCTCATATTTTAGTAAAATGTAATGAAAATGCCTTGCCAAAAGATACGTTAGAAGCATATAATAAAATTATGAAAATACGTACCCGTATTTTAAAAGGTGAAAATTTTAATAACGTAGCATCGGAAAAAGGAATTTCTGACGATCCATCTGCGAAGGATAATGGAGGCAATTTAGGCTATTTTACTGCACTGCAAATGGTTTACCCATTTGAAACAGCAGCTTATAATACCAAAATTGGAAATATATCTATGCCTATTCGCACACGTTTTGGTTATCACATTGTAAAAGTTACAGATTCCAGAAAAGCGAGAGGCGAAGTTCTTACAGCACATATTATGGTTAAAACTCCTGTTAACATGAGTAAAGACGATTCATTAACAGCCAAAACAAAAATTACTGAAATTTATAACAAACTTAAAGCAGGTGAAAAATTTGAAGACATGGCAACACAGTTTTCGGATGATAAAGCTTCGGCAAAAAAAGGAGGAGAATTACCTTGGTTTGGAACAAATAAAATGCCTGCTGAATTTGAAGAAACTTCATTTTTATTGCAAAATAAAGGAGATTTTTCTTTACCAGTAAAAACGCAATATGGATGGCACATAATTAAATTAATAGATAAAAAAGCTTTAGCTTCATTTAATGAAATGAAAAATGAGCTAAAAGCAAAAGTTACAAAGGATTCTAGATCACAAGTTGGAAAAGAATCATTAATAGCAAAACTAAAATTAGAATATTCGTGTAAAGAAATCCAGAAAACTCGTGAAGATTTCTACAAAGTAGTTGATACCACATTGTTTGACGGACGTTGGGATATTGCAAAAGCTGGTTCTTTATCAAAAACAATGTTTAATTTTAATGATAAAATATACACACAAAAAGATTTTGCAAACTATATTAATAGCCATCAAAGTAAACGATCAAAAGCTGACATTAAAATGGTAGTTGATAATTTGTATAAACAATTTGTTGATGAATCTATTATTGCTTATGAAGAATCAAGATTAGATATAAAATACCCCGAATTTAAGGCATTAATACAAGAATATCGTGATGGGATTTTATTATTTGAATTGACTGATAAAAAAGTATGGTCAAAGGCTATTAAGGATACAATAGGTTCTAAAGAATATTATGAAAATAATAAAAATAATTATATGTGGAATGAACGTGCCGACGCAAGTATTTACAGTTGTGCTGATGAAAAGATAGCTAAAAAGGTTCATGATTTATTAAAAATTGGGAAAGCTGAAAAAGAAATAATTTCGGAAGTAAATAAAATTTCTCAACTAAATTTACAAGTTGAAACTCGCACCTTTAACAAAGGAGAGAATGATATGATTGATAAAAATTGGACTCCAGGAATATCTGAGATAATAGTTTCTCCTACTTCTAAGGAAAATATTGTTATTTCTGTTAACAAATTATTAAAACCAGAACCAAAATCATATATAGATTCAAAAGGAGTTGTTACTGCCGATTATCAGAATTACCTTGAAAAAAAATGGCTTGAAGAATTAAAATTAAAATACAAAGTAACAATTGACAAAGATGTATTAGCTACTATAAAATAACTTTTAAAAAATATATTTTAAAAACTACCCTTTCAAAAATGAAAGGGTAGTTTTTTTATCAGCAATCTTTATTAATAAATATCAAATTTGAAACATTTAATAAATAAATATCATTTTTTATTCGGCTTGTTTTTTTTGTTTTTAAATTCTTGTAATACAAAAAACGAAAAGGCTTCAAAAATGCTACCTATTGCACGTGCTAATGATGGTTTTTTATATTTGGATAATATTAAGGGAGTAATTCCTGTTGGTACCTCATCGAAAGACAGTATAGAATTAATTAAAAAATACATTGATAATTGGTTACATTCTACATTGGTGATTCAAAAAGCGGAAGATAATCTGACGGAGGAACAAAAAAATGTTGAAGCGCAGTTAAATGATTATCGCAATTCACTTATCACTTATATTTATGAAAAAGAACTGGTAAAACAAAAATTAGATACTATAATAAGTAACGAGGAAATTGAGGAGTATTACAATAATAATAAAGGTAATTTTGAGTTGAAGGATAATATAATTAAGGTTGTTTATGTTAAAGTAAATAAAAAAGCTCCAGGTCTTAACGATCTAAAAAAGTGGTATAAATCGGATATTCAAAAGGATAAAGATCGCCTTTCAGATTATTGCCATCAATTTGCTGAAAATTTTTATTTGAATGAGGATTCTTGGTTATTATTTGATGACTTACTAAAAGAAATACCTATTCAAACATACAATAAGGAATTGTTTTTACAGAATAATAGATATGTAGAAGTTAGTGATTCTACCAATAATTATTTTTTAAACATCAAAGGATTTAAAATTCGAAACAGTTTATCTCCTTTAAGCTTTGAATCTACAAATATCAAAAATATTATCCTAAATAAACGTAAATTGCAACTCATTACAAAAATGAAACAAGATATTTATAATGATGCAGTAAACACTAATAAAATTGAAATCTATAAAAATGAACTACAAAAAAAATAAATTATTTCTGTTTAGTATTTTAATATTTACAGGTTTTAAGTTATTTTCTCAAGAAGTGGTAATTGATAGGGTAATTGCTGTGGTTGGAGTTAATCCAATTTTACAATCAGAGCTTGAAACACAATATCAACAAATGGTTACTGCGCAGGAAGTTATTAATGAAAATTCCCGTTGTAAATTGCTTGATGAGCTTTTATATCAAAAATTATTATTGGCTCAAGCTCAAAAAGATAGTTTGGATGTATCAGAAGCCCAGATAGAACAAGAGCTGGATAGACGTATGAACTATTACCTTCAACAATTTGGAAGTGAGGAACGTTTTACTGCATTTTATGGAAAATCGGTAGACGACTATAAGAACGATTTGAAGGACAATGTAAAAAACATATTGTTATCACAGCAAATGCAAAGCAAAATTACCAGCGATATAACCGTAACTCCCAGTGAAGTACGAACTTTTTACAATAGTATTCCGGAAGATTCTATCCCCTTTATTAATGCAGAAGTAGAAGTAGGGCAAATAGTTAAAAAACCTCAAGTTTCGACTCAAGCAAAAAAAGAAGCGAAAGAAAAAATTGAAGGTATTCGTAAAAAAATAGTAACAGGAGAAAGTTCATTTACTGCAATGGCAGCATTGTATTCCGAAGATCCAGGATCGGCAAGTAAAGGTGGTGTTTACGAAGGTATTCAACGGGGGCAGTTTGTTCCTGAATGGGACGCTTGGGCATTCAAATTAAAACCAAATGAAATAAGCGATGTTTTTGAAACTGTTTATGGATATTTTATTGTGCAATTAATTGAACGAAGAGGTAATGAAGTAGATGCCCGCAGTTTATTAATTACTCCCAAAGTGGATGTTGATGGGATGTTAAAAGCAAAACTATCTTTGGATACTATTTATTCTCATGTTTCGTCTGATTCTATTGCTTTTAATCAAGCAGCAGCAAAATATTCTGATGATGAAGAAAGTAAAAATAATGGTGGAGTTATTTTAAATCCATATAATGGAACTACACGTTTTCAGATGGATGAATTAGGTCAAATGGATCAAACAGTTGCATTTGCCATTGATAAATTAAAAGTAGGAGAATTTACTAAGCCAATGCCTATGACAGGGCGTGATGGAAAACAAGCTTATCGTATTGTATATTTAAGAAATAGAACCGTTCCTCATAGAGCAAATTTAACGGACGATTATCAAAAAATGCAAGGCATAGCACTTAATAAAAAACAACAAGAAGCAATCAGTAATTGGATCAAAAAAAAATCAGTAAATACGTATGTTCATATAACTGATGATTACAAAAACTGTTCTTTTAGTCATAAATGGATAAATTGAGCCTCAGCCCTTCATCCCTTTACCTAAAGGAGCGGGGATAAAAGGATAAAAAAATAAAAACATGTATAAATCAGATGTAGAAGCCGTTGATGCCTTTGTGGGTAAATACAAAGAGTTAAATACTGAAATAGGAAAGGTTATTATAGGTCAAAACGATGTTGTTAAAGATGTTTTAATATCTATTTTTAGCAAAGGACATTGTTTGTTGGTGGGGGTTCCTGGCCTAGCAAAAACACTATTGGTAAATACCATTTCAGAAACGTTAGGTTTAACGTATAATCGTATTCAGTTTACTCCCGATTTGATGCCTTCGGACATTATTGGATCCGAAATTTTAGGAGAAGATCGAAATTTTAAATTTATTAAAGGACCGCTATTTGCTAATATAATTTTGGCGGATGAGATTAACCGTACACCACCAAAAACACAAGCCGCATTGCTTGAAGCCATGCAGGAACGCAGCATAACAACAGGTGGGAAAAGATACGAACTAGGTAATCCCTTTTTTGTACTAGCAACTCAAAACCCAATAGAGCAGGAGGGAACTTATGCATTACCGGAGGCTCAGTTGGATAGGTTTATGTTTAATGTTTGGTTAGATTATCCAAACTACGAAGATGAATTAATGGTTGTAAAAAATACCACTTCTAACAAAAAAACAGAACTAAAAAAAATATTAAGCACCGAAGAAATTATTTATTTTCAGGAGTTAGTGCGTCGTATTCCTGTATCAGATAATGTGTTAGAATATGCAGTAAAATTAGCTACTAAAACCCGCCCAAATACCCATATGGCTGCTCAAATTGCCAACGATTATTTATTATGGGGTGCAGGACCAAGAGCATCACAATTTTTAGTAATTGGAGCCAAATGCCACGCATTAACAAAAGGTAAATACTCTCCTGACATTGAAGATGTAAAGGCTATTGCAAAGGCTATTCTTCGTCATAGAATTGTACGCAATTACAAAGCCGAAGCAGAAGGAATTACAACCGATAAAATTATTGATGAATTGTTGAAATAGATTGCAACTATTCTACTTCATATTTACAAATTGCAACGGCAATTCGTAACTTCCTTGTCGCATTAAGGAAATAACAGCCTGTAAATCGTCTATCTTTTTGGCGGTAACACGCACCTGATCGTCCATCATTTGTGCTTGCACCTTTAGTTTGGAATCTTTGATGTCTTTAATAATTGTTCTGGCAACATCCTTATCAATCCCCTCTCGTACTTTAATATCCTTACGGATCATAAAACCGGAAGCGACCTGTTCTTTGCCAAAATCTAAACACAAAGGATTCAGATGTTGTTTAATCATTCGGCTGCGAATAACATCAATAATAGAATCCATTCGCATATCATTTTCAGTCAATACATTTATGATCATTGCTTTTTTATCCAAAGTAATTTCCGTTTTGGAACCATTAAAATCAAAGCGATTGGTAATTTCTTTGCGAGCAACATTAATTGCATTATCGAGCAATTGAGCATCTACTTTATTTACAATATCAAATGAAGGCATGTGAAATGGGGAAATGATTTTAAAACATATAAGCGTATCGCTGATGAGCAAACTTGCTTTTTATAAAATGTATATTATGACTAAATGCAAGCATTATTTCATGAGTACCTCTACTATATGGTCTTACTTTGCTTGTAAGTATATCGTACGAATAACTAACTTGTAAACAATCCCAAAATGTTCCGCCAACTTGTAAAGCTATAGCATCTTTCATTCTTAATGAAAAACCTGCAAATACTTTATTTAGATAATGTAAACGAAGTGTATAATCAAGGCTAACGGGTACAGAAGGTACATAATTAACATAAAGTGTATTTTCTATAATAAAATTAGGATTATTAGAGTAGTTATACCCTAATGTGAAATTTCCATGAGGAACATTTTGTATGATTCCTTTTTTAGCAGTATCATTTTTAAAAAATTCACCTTTTGATTGAACCAAATGTAAAGCGCTAAAACCGAAATGAAAGCGATCATTGTATAAATACATTCCAAAACTTGCATCAGGAATCCAATCATAACTTGTTTTAGTTTGGTCTATTGCAGGGTCTTGGGTATTATGCAATGTTATTTGGCTTCCGTCTAAAGTATATTTTGTGAAATTTCCAGCAGCTCCTATAGATAATTCAACATCTGGGAAGCGTATGTGATAAGCATAACTTGCACTTATGTCTGTTTGTTTTGAAGGTCCTATTTGATCTTTTAAAACAGATAAACCTGCACCCATCTTTCCTTTGAAAAATCTTCCATGAACACTAAATGCCATAGTACTAGGTGCTCCGTCGTATCCAACCCATTGTATACGATCATTTATTCGGACATCAATGGTTCTTTTAGTTCCTGTTATAGCAGGATTTATCATGTACATATTCGTTTTAAATTGCGTATAATAAGGCAATTGCTGCGCATACAATTGAGTACCCTTTTTATTCACAAGTAATAAAATAGCAATTAGGTATAATAATGTATACTTTTTCAACAGGTTATAATTTGCATTAATTTTCTTATCTCACTATGGTTACAGTACCATGATGTTTATTTTTACCAGTTACTCCAAGATCTATTATATAAAAATATGTAGCGGAAGGCACATCATTACCAAATGCTTTACCGTCCCAGTTATGACCATCCAATTTATTATCATACCCTTTTGTTTTATAAACTAACTTGCCGTATCTGTTATAAATTTCTACTTCATTATTTGGAAATTTCTCAATATTTCCTATATACCATGTATCATTATTATTATCACTATTTGGAGTAAAAGTATTATAAATTACAGGCTCTTCACTTGGAATTACTACAACGGTTATTGTATCAATTCCTTTGCAATTACCTGATAAGTCGGCACCTATTACAATATAATCAGTTGTTAAAATTGGTTGAGCATTTGGTTGTTGAGTTTTAGGGTAAGTAAGTGTGTTGGTAGGACTCCAATTATATAAAAAACCGCCAGAAGCATTAAGAGTTGCTGTCTCTCCTTCATTTATTGTAATATCTGTACCTGCACTAATTGAAGGAGTAGGTATAATAATTACTGTAACTTCATTAATTTTAGGATTGCATCCTGAAGTGGTTGAAGTAAGCGTATATGTTGTTGTTATTAGGGGAGAAGCAATAGGTTGAGGTAATGAGTTATTACTTAACCCCGTTACGGGTATCCAGCTATATGAAATGTTTTTTCCTGTAATATTTTTAAATCCCCCAATTAAAGCGGTACCTCCTACACAAATACTTGTATCTGTTCCCGCATTAACATACTGTAAATAATTCATCGAAAATTGCACACTAGAAGTGGCAACTTTACCAGAATCGTCGGTAACTTTAAGTGTGTATATAATATCCGTTGTTGGATTTAAAACAGGATTAGAGGTTGTTGTATTTGTTAAACCAACCGATGGAGACCAAGAATAGTTGTATGGAGGGGTTCCACCTGAAGCACTTGGGTTACCACCAATTGAAAAACTTTCACTAGGACAAACGACTCTGCCAGAACCTGCATTAGCTTTTAATTGTGCTTTTATTGAAGTAACTGTCAATAAAAAAAGCAAAAAGCTAAATTCAAACTTTGCTCTTAGTAAGTACCTCATTTATGTAAAAAATTAAATATTTTTGGCAAATGTATATATATATATTGTAAATGTAAAGCTTACTGAAATCAATTATACTTACCTTTATCTTATTAAATTAAAATTTTGGAAAAACATATTTTAAGTAAGTCTACCTTCATTCGTGGTTTACAATGTAGTAAATCATTGTATTTGTATAAAAATTTCATTCAGTTGCGCGATAAAATATCGTTTGAACAACAAGCTGTTTTTAATAGAGGAAATAAAGTAGGTATTTTAGCTCAAAAACTTTTTCCTGGAGGTGTTGATGCAAGTAAAGTAAAACGTTCCGATTATACAGCAGCAGTTAGTAGAACAACGGAGTTAATAAAAAGTGGAGTTGAGGTAATTTATGAAGCTGCTTTTCAACATAATAAGGTATTAGTAATTCTTGATATTTTAGTAAAAAACACACCTAATAATTTCCCTGATAAATCTCACTGGGATGATGAATGGTATGCATACGAAGTAAAAAGTTCAACTAAAATTTCACATACCTATTTATTAGATGCCTCCTTACAATATTGGGTAATTACTAATTCAGGGTTGCTATTATCGGACATGTCGCTGATAACCATCAATAATAAGTATATCAGAAACGGAGAGGTAAAACTAAACGAGCTTTTTTCTTTTACTTCTGTTAAAAATGAAGTGATCCGCAATCAACCAAAGATAGAGGAAAATATAAGTGTATCTAAAAAAGTATTGGAACAACTGCAAATACCTAAAATAGAAATAGGCGAACAGTGTTTTAGTCCATACTCTTGCGATTTTATGGGAACTTGCTGGAAACTTGTTCCAGCAAATTCTATTTTTGAAATTACTGGCATGCAAAAGTCGGAACAATTTAATCTATATCATTCAGGTTATAAAACTATTTCAGAAATCCCAGAACAAAACAATTTGGATAAAAATGTAAATATTCATGTCCAATCTTTTAAAAAAGGAAGCCCAATGATAGATACAAAAGCTATAAGTACTTTTTTAGATAAAGCCCAATATCCTTTATTTTTTATGGATTTTGAAACTTTTATGCCTGCAGTTCCAATTTATAATAATACAAAACCCTATCAACATATACCATTTCAATACTCCTTGCATTATAAAAAAAGCACAGATTCCAAATTAGAACATTCTTATTTTTTAGCTGAACAGGGACAAGATCCTCGAAAACTTTTTTTGGAAAATTTGTTGAAAGATACTGAAAATATAGGCTCAATTTTGGTTTATGATGCCTTAATGGAGCGTAATGTTTTAAATGGATTAAAAAAGGATTTTCCTGAATTTAGCCATGAAATTGATTTGAGATTAAAACGATTTGTGGATCTAATGCAACCATTTCAAGAACGAAGTTATTACCATCCATTGATGAAAAACTCCCATTCAATAAAAAATCTACTACATGCGTTAATTCCCGAACTAAGTTATACCAATTTACAAATATCGAATGGTAGTATGGCAATGGTAGCTTTTGAGCAATTGCAAACTGAAACGGATATGTTTAAAATACTGGAAACCCGCGAAAATCTTGAAAAATACTGTGAGCTGGATACCTTAGCAATGGTTAAGGTTTTTGAGATTCTGGAAAAGGAGGTAAAATAAATTGACGAGTTACGATTGCTGATTGACGAATATTATATCGTTAATCAATTCCTTCTTCGTAACTCGTCAATCGTAATTCTTAAATTTTTATTAAAATCGCTCTAATCCTGAAAAGAAAAAATCACCTTCAATTTGTGCATTCTCATCACTGTCCGAACCATGAACGGCGTTAGCAGCAATTGATTTAGCATAAATTTTACGGATAGTTCCTTCGTCTGCTTTAGTTGGATCAGTTGCTCCAATTAATGTTCTAAAATCAGCTACTGCATTTTCTTTTTCTAAAATAACAGCAACTATTGGTCCAGACGACATATATTCAACCAATTCGCCATAAAATGGACGCGCTTTGTGCACTTCATAAAATTTGCCTGCAACTTCAGCAGAAAGTTTCATGTATTTCATTGCTACAATGCGAAAACCGCCATCGTTGATCATTTTTAAAATTCCACCAATGTATCCATTCCCAACTGCATCGGGCTTGATCATTGTAAATGTTCTGTTTGTTGCCATTCTTTTTTTTATTATTTAATTGATTTTTTTTTGTTTTAAAGCTGCATTTTAAATAGCCCCTCTAAACGCGGCTGCGAAAATAGAAAAAATAATTAAACAAATGGTATTATTTTGAAGAACCGAACATATCATAAAACAATCTTACTCCAATTGAGTTTTGAAGTTTTAAGGCCGGGCTTTGTCCCATATTGATTTTTTCGAAGGTTGGATTATAAACTAATTGTATAACTGTTTTGGGATTAAAATTAATATTTACTCCCATTCCGGTAAATACTCCAAAGCCAATTCCTATCGGTTTTTTTACAGGTACGTTTGTTGGATAATAAACAGAGTTGTTATATGCCACCAGGTCAATCTGTAAATTATTTATTACTATGTTGTTTCTATCAAACTTAGCTAGTGTTGCGTTTAATCCTCCTTCCAGAAAGAAATTAAATTTTTCGTTATCACCAAATAAATGCTGGTACCCTAATTGAATTATTAATCTTTGTTCACCGCCTTTTATACCAAATGTTTTGATACGGTCATTCAGCTGAGTAGTACTACCCGTATTGGATAGGGGAGTTATTATAACAAAGTTGCCGGAAATGTTTAATTTAGAGGCATTTACATTCAGTAAAATTGCATTTTTTTTATCAACTGAATATTTGCCCGCTAATCCAACAGAAAAAGCTGGAGTATATCTCATATTGGTAGGCATATCGCTTTGGTCAAAAACCCATGTTTGAGGATCAACTTTCAACTCTTGCGCTATAAGGTCGGGTTGTCCAGGGTAACCATATCCACCATTTTGAATATTTATTTTTTGGTTCATAAAACTATTTTCCCAATTGAGTTTATTGCCGTCCACATCAAATCCATACCCATCATACATGGTTGCGGTGTATTGGTTGGCAAACAAAGTACCAATATAAAGCCCAAAAGTAAAGCCCTTGTCATTCTTGTTTGTTTTATCGAAATTGGTATCCACAGTGGTACTATCCTGAGCAAAAGTGCTGAAAGTAATTAAGAGTAAAAGTAGGAGAAAGCGATGTTTCATTTTTTTAATTAGTATCATTGCCACAAAAGTAATCTTTTTTGTATTTGCCAGCTTATATAACGAAGTTTTATCCTTTTTATTCTTCCATAATAAATAAGGAATAATGCTGTTTGCTTTTAAAAGTATTCATTCACAAATAATGTATAATTTTAGTGGCTAGTTCAAACTCCATTTTCCGAATGTTCCAAAAACATAAAAAAATCAAAATAGGTATACTCATTTTTCTGGGCATTGTTTGTCTGGTACCCGTTTTGTTTTTTTTGTTGGTGTACAATGGTTTTTATGGAAAAGTGTATTCTAAGGAAGAGCTAAAGAACATCCAAAACTATCAGGCTACTGAAGTATACTCCGAAGATGGGAAAATATTGGGTAATTATTATTGGGAAAATCGTAATAGTGTTCGTTTTAAAAATGTTCCACACTTTTTAATTGAGGAACTTATTTCTACCGAAGATGCCCGTTTTTACGAACACAACGGAGTAGACTTTCAGGGCTTATTTAGGGTGTTTTTCAAAACCTTGTTAATGGGTGATAAAAAATCGGGAGGAGGAAGTACTATTAGCCAGCAGCTTTCAAAAAACCTTTTTAAGAGAAAAAAATATGGAAAGCTTACTATGCCGGTTAACAAAATTAAAGAGGCGATCCATGCCATGCGTCTTCATCAGGTTTACAATCAGGAAGAAATTTTAGTGCTGTATTTGAATACTGTTTCTATGGGAGAAGATACCTATGGAATAAAAAATGCCTCTTTACGTTTTTTTAGTAAACCTCAGGATTCCTTATCAATGGAAGAGGGGGCGGTATTGGTAGGAATGCTCAAGAATCCAACTGTATACAACCCAAGATTACACCCAAAAACCGCCTTGAAAAGACGAAATACTGTCCTTAACAATATGGCCGACAGAGGATACATCAGCAAAGAAAAATCTCAAAAATTAAAGGATAAGCCGTTAATTCTGCACTATAAAAATACAGGAACCTACGGCGAGATAGCTCCTTATTTTTTAAAAAATCTGGAAGGTATCGCTTCCAAAATTATAGATTCTTTAAAAAATCCGGAAGGAGAAAACTATAGTTTATATACCGACGGACTTAAAATAACAACTACCATTAATTACAGTATGCAGGATTATGCGCTCAAATCGGTAAACGAGCACATGAAAAACCTACAGGAATTATTTGATAAAGAATGTTCGAGAAGTAATCCTTGGAAAAACAATAAAAAATTACTTGCAGGAATGATTAAGAAATCCGACCGCTATAAAATTTTAGTAAAGGCAGGAGTCAAGGATTCGGAGATAAAACGAATTTTTAAAAACCCAGTAGAAATGGATATTTTTGATTGGGAAGGTGGTCATAAAACTACGTTATCGCCATTGGATTCCGTTATTCGAAATCTCACCATATTACAAACCGGATTTTTTGCAATGGAACCTAATACGGGGGATGTTAAAGTTTGGATAGGAGGGAACGACTACTCTTATTTTCAATACGATCACGTATTATCAAAGCGTCAAATAGGAAGCACCTTTAAACCTATTGTTTATGCAACAGCTCTGGAACAAGGGGTAAGTCCTTGCAAGTTTTACGACAATGAGCAAACTGCGTATGAAAAATATGGAGGCTGGGCTCCCGGAAATGCCAATGCAACGTACGGAGGAAGATACTCTATGAAAGGAGCTTTGATCAATTCTGTGAACGTTGTTTCAGTTGAAGTATTACTTGAAGCAGGTATCGGAAATGCTGTTCAAACAGCTCACCAACTGGGGATTAAAAGCGAAATACCTTATGTGCCTGCAATTGCACTTGGCGTAGCGGATATAAGTTTAATGGAAATGGTAAAAGCCTATTGCGCTTTTCCGAATGGAGGAAAAGCCGTAACAGCCAGAAGCATTTTAAAAATAGAGGATAGGCACGGTAAGGTAATTTGGCATGCGGCAAAATTTCCTCAAACCAAACAGGTATTAAAAAAACAAACTACTTTTTACCTTACCGAAATGTTAAAAGGGGTTATTAACGAAGGTACTGCCAGCCGATTAAGATATACCTATCATTTGAAAGGTGCAATGGCAGGTAAAACAGGAACAACTCAATCGCAAGCCGATGGTTGGTTCTTAGGATATACCCCTGGTTTAGTTGCCGGAGCATGGGTTGGGGCAGAAAGTCCAAGGGTGCATTTCAGATCCTCCACTTATGGACAGGGAGCGGCTGTAGCATTACCAATATGGGGCTTGTTTATGCAAAAATGCCAAGCAGATAAGGATTTGTCGCCTTATGTAAGTGGTAACTTCCATTATGGATATAATTTGTATTCTATGCCCGACTGTCCAAATTTTAAGGAGGATAATGTTTTTGGTAAAATGCGTAAATGGTTTACCCGCAAAATTAACAAACCTAAGGAGCCTAAAAAAGCAGAAAAAACAGAAGAAAAGAAAAAAAATAAAAAGAAATTTCGACTTTTTGGGAAATAAAAGACCCTTTATTGTTATTTTCAGCTATCTTTGCAAATCACGCTAAATCATAAAATTTTGCCAACTTTTTCCGAATTAGGTATTACCGATGAATTGATAAAAGGGCTTGTTGAAAACAACATTTTAGACCCAACAGAGATTCAAAAAAAATCTATTCCCTTTTTATTGACGGAAGGAACAGATTTTATAGGTCAGGCTCAAACCGGAACAGGAAAAACGGCCGCCTACGGATTACCTATTTTACAAACAATAGATACTTCCAGTTCAAAAATACAGGCTTTGATTTTATGTCCAACTCGTGAATTGGGTCAACAAATTGCCAAACAATTATTTCGCATTGCCCGCTATAACCCCGAACGTATTTTTACGGAAGCGGTGTATGGTGGCGCACCCATCGAACTTCAAATAAGAGCACTAAACAGGCCAACACATATTGTAGTAGCTACACCTGGTAGATTAATTGACTTGCTCGAAAAAAAGGCTATTGATCTTAGAAATATAAGAACGATTGTGTTAGATGAAGCCGATGAAATGTTGAGTATGGGTTTTAAAGATGCCATCAGCATCATTTTAAAACAAACAAACGGCTCCAGAAACACTTGGCTATTTTCGGCTACCATGCCGGATTCTATTCAGGAAATCATTAATGTTTATATGGACGACGATGCGTTTAAAGTTCAGGTAGATATTAAAAATGTAGTAAATAGAGATATTGAACATCAATATGTTAGCTGTATTGATGTAAAGGATAAGTTTAATACATTGATGGAGTTTTTAAAGACTCAAGGCAAAGGCAGGGGCATTGTGTTTTGTAAAACAAAATCTTTGGCTCAGTCGCTGGCGAAACAACTAGCTGCCAAAAATTATTTGGCGGATGCTTTGCATGGTGATTTGCAACAACGTGATCGAGAAAAAGTAATGCGAGCCTTCAAAAATGAGAAGGTGCAGATACTTGTTGCAACGGATATTGCCGCTAGAGGTATTGATGTAGACAACTTAACCTATGTTATTCATTATCAGTTGCCTGACCAAATAGAATATTATACACACAGAAGTGGAAGAACAGCACGGGCAGGTAAAAAAGGCTTGTCACTGAGTTTTGTAACAAGTACCGAATTAGTCCGATTAAAAACGATTGAATCTGATTTAGGCATTTCAATTAGTAAGGTAAGAAGAAGTTAAAATAAGACCCCAACCCCTAAAGGGGAGAATTAATATGACAATCAATAACATCGATATACAAGAAAAAAAAGTTGGAAAGGAACTTTATGGGTATCAGCAAGATGCTATTGATAAAATATTTGAAAAACTAGAATCCAACCCCGAAAAATACAACCTTCTTTATCAGTTGCCTACCGGTGGTGGAAAAACTGTAATCTTCTCTGAAATTGCAAAACGTTATATTAGGGAATCTAATAAAAAGGTATTGATTCTGACTCACCGCATCGAACTTTGCGGACAAACGTCCAATATGTTAAATGAGTTTGGGGTTAAGAACAAAGTAATCAATCAAAAGGTAAAAAACCTGCCCGACCAGGAAGATTTTATGTGTTTTGTTGCCATGGTGGAAACATTAAACAACCGTTTGCACGATGAAAAATTAGAAATGGAACAGGTTGGTTTAGTGATTATTGACGAGGCTCATTACAACTCTTTCCGTAAGTTATTTCAATTTTTTGATAAGGCAGTAATTCTTGGAGTTACAGCAACACCTTTAAGCTCCAATGTTAAACTTCCAATGAAGGATAATTATAAGGAATTAATTGTTGGGCATTCCATAGCGTCCTTGATAGAAAAAGGATTTTTATCCAAAGCTACCACCTATAATTACGACGTAAATTTGGGTTCATTAAAGGTTGGTATTGATGGTGATTATACTGTTAGCTCGTCCGACCAGCTTTACGGAAATTACCTGATGCAGGAAAAGCTTATGACTGCTTACGAGGAAGTTTCCAAGGGTAAAAAAACCCTTATCTTTAATAATGGTATCAATACGTCGAGAGCTGTTTATATGCTTTTTGCAAATGCCGGTTATGATATCAGGCATTTGGACAATACCAATTCTGAACAGGAAAGAAGGGATATTTTACATTGGTTTAAACATAAGCCCGATGCTATTTTAACTTCTGTGGGTATTTTAACCACCGGTTTTGATGAACCAACGGTAGAAACAATTATCTTGAACCGAGCAACCAAATCGCTTACATTATACCATCAAATGATTGGCAGAGGTTCCCGAATTCTTCCCGGCAAAAGCAGCTTTTCGGTGGTGGATTTGGGTAATAATGCGCACCGCTTCGGGCTCTGGGATTCCTATGTAAACTGGCAGGATATATTTCGTTCACCGGATTTATATTTATTGAATCTAGCAAATGATGCGGCTATTGAACGCCAATTCAAATACAATATGCCTGCTGAAATAAGAGCCAGGTTTGCCAAATCTGAACCGCTGGAATATGATATTAAGGATGAATATAATTTGGTGACGGCTCAAGGTTTAAGACCCAAAATAGCCATTGAAAAATCCATTGAACAACATGCCAAAATTTGTTTTGAGAATAGCGATAATTTTTACGATGCAACAGAACTCAGCAAATTGTTGGAAGATGAAATAGAATATCGTGTAAAACGATTTACCTATTGTATTTGTAAAAGTACCGACAATTACATAAGATGGCTAAAGGAGGACTATGCCCGAAAATTAATTCATATCCTTGGCAGAAAGTTTTTAAGTTTGGATCAGGAGGAATCCGCTCAAAATATTCAGCCTGAGGAAGAGGTGAAAGAGAATACATCTGATCAAATCCCAAATAATCCCTTAAATAACATTTAGTTGTCGGACAATTACTGAATTTACAAAACAGTCATTTGTCTTATAATTAATATTATGTTAAATAGCTATACGCTGCATATCAAATACCTACAAGATGCTATTGATAACGTTGTAAAAAGTGTTGCCGGTGGTGAATATCTATACAATTTAAAACTTTATGTTGTTTCCGAAGTTCCTTTTAAAATGTTTGGGCCAAAAGTTGTTGTTTATAATTATGTGGCATCTGGAGATGTTTGGGGTGTGAAAGATGCTAACGCAAACATCAAAGGATTTAAAATGGGTGATAAAGTAGTTTTTACTTTAACTAAAGATTTGAGAAAAATGCTTTCTAAAAACTTTGAAGGAGAAACAGGAAAACAATATGGTGGAAAAGTTATCAATTTTAAAGGTGGAGAAGCTACAATTCAATTAGAAAATTCTGCTGTTGTTGATATCCCTTATGCTAACTTGACTAATTTAGGTCAATAGTATTTGAATTTAAAAATTAAAAAAGAGGCTGTATCAAAATTTGATACAGCCTCTTTTTATTGCTATTTTTGATTTATGTTAACCAAATCACTTTCTTTAAAACCATCAGAACTAAAAGATTTTTTAGACGAAAAACATGACCAATACAATCGTTTAAATTTTATAGAATCGGATCCAATTTCTATTCCTCACCAATTTACAAAAAAGGAGGATATTGAAATAGCCGGATTTTTGGCTGCAACTATTGCCTGGGGACAACGTGTTACTATTATTAAAAATGCGAATAAATTAATTAAATTAATGGATAGCAGTCCGTTTGATTTTGTAATGAATGCTAAGGAAAAAGACTTTGATTGTTTTGCTAATTTTAAACACCGAACATTCAACGGAATAGACGCTGTATTTTTTATGAAGTCATTACAAAATATTTATAAAAAACACAATGGTTTGCAAAATGCTTTTAGCTTCTCTCCCACTCGTTCCAATAAAAAGCTGATAGACATAAAAATATCTATTTCTAATTTCAGACAAATCTTTTTTTCCATTCCTTATCCCAATAGAACTAGCAAACATGTTTCCAATCCATCTGAAAATTCATCTTCAAAGCGATTGTGTATGTATTTACGCTGGATGGTGCGTAAGGATAATCGTAAAGTGGATTTTGGAATATGGGATGTTTCCCCTTCCATACTTATGTGCCCTTTAGATGTGCATTCTGGAAATGTAGCACGCAAACTGGGGTTGTTAAATCGTACTCAAAACGATTGGAAGGCTGTTGAAGAATTAACAAATAATCTAAAAATTTTAGATGCCAAAGATCCTGTAAAATATGATTTTGCTTTGTTCGGATTGGGAGTATTTGAAAATTTTAATTAAATTAACCAATTTCAATCATTTTAATATCAATTAATTATATTTAAACGGTTGAACTAAAAATACTTGTAAGTGGTGCATTGCGAGATAACTTAGCATCAAATGCCATACAAATATTACGAATGAACGGGCGGGCAGAATCTTTCACTTTTAAATGAAGATGAGTAAGTTCTATAAGTTGATCCTTTTCCATTTCTATTAATCGGTTAAGCGCCTCATTAATCCAAGCCAATTTTTCAGTGGGTTTATCCCATGAAGTCTGGAATTTACACATAATATTTAAAATGTGTTTCCTTACAATTAAATCTTCTTCGTTTAGCAAATGACCTTTAAAAATTGGAATTTGTCCCTTATCAATTAAGGCGTAATACTCTTCTACCTTTTTTACATTTTGGGCATAAGCATACCAAGTATCACTTATTGAAGATACTCCTAAGCCAATCATTAATTGAGTATAACTATGTGTATACCCCATAAAATTTCGATGCAATTTTCCATTCTCAGCTGCTTTAAAAAGCGAATCGGATTTCAAAGAAAAATGATCCATCCCAATTTCGACATAACCATTCTGCGAAAATAAATCCTTGCCAATTTCATATAAAGCACGTTTTTCTTCATCAACCGGCAAATCGTTTTCGGTAAATTTCCGTTGTCCGGGTTTTACCCATGGAATATGTGCATAGCTATAAAAAGCTATCCTATCAGGCTTAAGCAAATTTACTTTATTGATGGTATCTACTACGCTATTGCGAGTTTGAAGCGGTAAGCCATAAATCAAATCGAAATTGATAGAAGTATAACCAATTTTTCTAGCTGCATCTACGACTCTTTCAACACTTTCAAAAGGCTGTATCCTATTCACAATTGCCTGCACTTTTGGGTCAAAATCCTGAATTCCTAAACTCAATCTTCTAAATCCTAATTGATATAAAGTTTCTAAATGAGCATTACTAGTATTATTGGGATGGGCTTCAAAACTAAATTCAGCATCATCACATACCACAGCTTTAGAAGTGATACCCTCGATCAATTGTTTTAAATGAATTGGAGAAAAAAAGGTAGGCGTGCCTCCACCTAAATGAAGTTCTTTTATCTTTGGTTTTTCACCAAACACTTCCAAATACAAATCCCACTCTTTTAACAAAGCAGTAATGTAGGGTGTTTCAACAGCATGATTCACTGTAATGCGCGTATTGCAACCGCAGTAAGTACATAAACTTTCGCAGAATGGAAGATGAATATAAATTGAAATACCATCCGTTGCATTGGTTTCTATAAATGATTGTTTAATACTTGCTGTCCATTGATTAATTGTTGGTGGTATTTCATTCCAATACGGCACAGTGGGATAACTCGTATATCGTGGACCTGCAACATTGTATTTTTGAATTAAACTCATCTAATATTTATTATTTTCACTTTAAATAAAACAAACTATTTGTTTGATTTACAATAAATTATCTTCACAAAACCATTCAGCATACGATGTTTCCGTTTCCTGCAATTTTAAACGATTCAACTCAATATCCTTTGGCAATTGCATTTTTATTTGTTGAGCTATATCTATCAACATATTTTCACAGGTAGGTTGATAATTCACTAAAACCAATTTGCTAAATAAGATGTTTCCTTCCGCTAATTTTTTGTGGGGCGATTTTGCATTCAGAATGGTAGCATGATCCAATTGTTCTATAATAGGTTTAACAATAGCTTTTATCTCATTAAAATCCATCACCATACCTTGTTTTACATGTTTTGGATCCTTAATTGGCTGACCTTTTACTGTAACAGATAAACAATAAGAATGTCCGTGTATGTTTTTACATGGACCGTCATATCCTGAAAGCGCATGTGCCATTTCAAAATGAAATTCTTTTGTAATCCTAACATTATTCATAGCATTGATTTTTATAATTATTTTTTACAAATCATTTATGACAACACTTGTGAACCATTGGTTTTACAGTCGACATTTCTGGACTCACATAAGGTATACCTAAATTCATACCTCTTAAAATCAATAACAAAGCTGTAGTTACAATAAATATAGGCATGGCTTTATTAACCCTACTTCTAAATTTTAAACTAATGGCATTACCAAACACCGACAATACGAACATAGCAGGTAAAGTTCCGAAACCAAACATAGCCATGAACAAAACCCCATCTAAACTATTTCCAGTGGCAATGGCACCTGCAATGCCTAAATAAACCAATCCGCAAGGCAATAAACCATTTAAAATACCAATAGAAAACAAAGTACTCATGTTTCGTTTTTTGAACAACATACTCAAGGATTGTTTTAATTTTCCAATGCCTGAATAAATAAAGCCTGTAATCTTATATCCACTAAAAACACTGTTCGGCAATAATACCATCAGCAATATAGCTACCCCTAAAACAATGGAAGTAAGTTGCTGATAGCCAGCAATAACTACGCTTTGCCCTACCAACCCAAAAAAGCCTCCCAAAATACCGTAAGTGAACATTCGTCCGAAATTGTATATTAGTATTCCGCTGATTTTTGTGAATGCTGATTCCTGATTTAACGGTAAAGCCAAGGCTATTGGTCCGCACATTCCAACACAGTGGAAGCTACCAATAAAACCTAACGTTATTGCCGTTAAAATAATATTCATTGTATTATGGTATAACAATTACCTCTTCTGAAAAATATTTTTTTTCAGTGACTGTCCAGTTGATTTGTAATTTATACATTCCTTTATATAAATTGTTTAAAGCAATGATTTTCTGTGTATTATTATTCAAATTAATGGTCGATTTAAAATCTTTAGATTTATCGGAAGGTCTAAAAAAATAGATTTCTCCTTGCACTTTTTGACCTTTAAACAGACTAGGAAATTGCAACTGAATTTCCGATGCTGAAATTGTGTGGGTGATTTTTTCGGATAAGGCATTGGCATTATTCATTTCATTTATCTTATCCTGAAATGCAAGTTCTCGTTCATAATAATCGTCGCTTACCAAATCAACTTGCTGATTAACACAAACATATACCATAACACCTATCATTAATACGAATGAACTATACAATACGGCAATTTTTGTACCCCAGCTTATGTTTATCATAACTACAACATTTAATATTAAAACTCCTTATTCCTATTTTTTGGGGACCACACCTAAAAAATTGGTTTGAACGGTTTCTATTTTTTTTCCTTTAGTATACACCCCAATAGTCAGTTTTGTTTTTCTGTTTTTTATATCCTTTTTATTCAGGATGATAAAAAACTCGCCGCTTGCTACGTTTTCTTTTCCTACTTGAATTACATTTCTACCAATCATTTTAATTTTACCGGAACCAGATTCTAGGGTGAGAACTATAGGTAAATCTTTTCTTGTTTTATTTACCAGTTTAATGTTATATAAATTACTTAAACAATTATCAGGTTGTTCTTGATATAACATTCCTGGAGTCCTTAAAATACTGGTTTCCACATCTGTTCTGCTTACCAATACGGTTATCAAAACTCCAATTAATAAAGTAAGAACTATTGAATATGAAATAATACGGGGCGTAATTTTTAATTTTGTTTTGTTGGCAATACCATTCTCCGAATCGTAACGTATCAATCCTTTCTTTTTACCAACACTTTCCATCATGTGGTCACAAACATCGATACAAGCGGTGCAATTAACACACTCCAACTGAGTACCGTTGCGGATATCGATTCCTGTAGGACAAACTTTTACACATTGAAAACAATCGATACAATCCCCTTTTGTTACTTCTTGTTTTTTTGAATATTTTGCTCTTGGCTCACCACGTAGATAATCGTAGGCAACCAAAATTGAATTTTTATCCAACAAAACACCTTGTAATCTACCATAAGGACAAACAACTATACAAGCCTGTTCTCTGAACCAATAAAAAACGCCAAAAAATATCCCGGTAAAAATCAATAAGGAAATTAAAGTACTGATATTGTTAGCGATAGGTTCAACTATCATTTTTTCTAATTCATCAATACCTATAATATATGCTAAAAAGGTATTTGCCACCGCAAATGAAACGGCAAAAAATACGGCAATTTTTGAACCTCTTTTTCTTATTTTTTCAGCATTCCAAGGTAATTTATCTAATGCTTTTTGGTGAGTCGCATCTCCCTCTATCCAATATTCAATTTTACGGAATACCATTTCCATTAATACTGTTTGAGGACAAGCCCAACCGCAAAACACCCTACCAAATACAACCGTAAAAAGAACGATAAACACAATAAATGTTAGCATCCCCAACACAAATAAGAACAAATCCTGAGGCCAAAACACCACGCCAAACAAAATAAATTTTCGTTCAATCAGGTTGAGCAAAAAAGGAGGCTCACCGTGTATTTTCATAAACGGTAAGAAAAAAAATATGGCTAAGTAAACAATACTTAATACCGTTCTTTTATTATACAGCTTTCCTTTTGGCTTTTGCGCAAATATCCAAACTCGTTTTCCGTCTTTTACGGTTGCTATCGTATCACGAAACGATCCACTCTCCAACTCTCCATCTTTTTCCATAAAACTATTTTGCAACCACCTTTAAGCTATCCACCATTGGAGCAATGGCGGTACTATCTGTTTTTAATGAATCTGAAACAATTGCAGATTCAGAATAAAGTTCACCTTGAGGAGCTTTTGCGTTAACCGGATTGCTTCCTTTCAACGTTTTAATATAAGAAGCCAGTTGATGAATTTGTACAGGAGAAAAATCGGCCTGCCATGCTTTCATCCCCTTATCGGACCAACCATATTTAATTGAAGTAAATACATCTTTTATACTTCCTCCGTGCAACCAATACTCATCCGTTAAATTAGGACCTACTCCACCTTCGCCTAATTTACCATGGCAAGCAAAACAATTTTCTTTATAAATTGCCTCACCTTTAGTAATTTCGGCTTGGTCGGTTAACATGGTTACTGAATTTTCATTCACATTGTTAGCATTCTTTTTTTGATATTCTTCCTTTGCAATAGAGGCTGCAACAATTGATCTGTTGTATTCATCGGCTTGTAACATTTCTTTGCCAATAACATGATGGTCTAATAAATAAACAACTGCAAAAACAATGGTCAAATAAAATCCATATTTCCACCACGGTGGCAAATCATTATCCAACTCTCTGATACCATCATAATTATGATCAAGCATAATATCACTTTCTTTTTCTATTGCAACTGAGGCGTTCATTATTTCAAAAAATGAAGGTTCCTCAACCTTTATTTCAATTTCTTTTTTGGTAAATAACTTAATACAACTTATAAGGATGCCAATAATTAAAACTTCAAAACCAATCAGTAACAACATTAAATAAAGCAATCCGTCAGGCAAGTTTATACTATTTGTAACAGTATTTGAATCAACTGTTTGTGAAAATAATTGCTGCCCCGAAGAAACAAATATTATAAATGCTATTACCCCTATCATTTTACCGGAATTATCTTTACTTTTTTCATTTCCAATAGCGGCAACATTTTTTAATACACCTCCTAAAACAGCTATTACAATTATCAACATAACAATAACACCTAACAACACATTAAATAATGGAATTGAAAAAAGTGACAATGAATTAATCGTTTCAACTGTTTCAGAGTTTTGAGCCATAGAACTATAACCAATCAAGATTGCTAATCCTGTTAATACATATTTAGAATAATCTCTTTTAAATGACTCTAAACGTGGAAATATATTTTTTTTCATATTCATATAATTTATATTTTTTATTGCCCATCTTGATCCGTCAGACTTTTCAATTTTATAATACTAACTCAAAAAACGGACAGACAACTGATTAGTTAAGAGGAATGTTCTTCATTTCTGCAATTTTCTCCTTTTTTACCGTAACTGCCCATAAAATAAGTACAAGGAAGAAAACAAAGAAGATACCTAAAGAAATCATCGGATAGATTGATATCCCTGATATTGTTTCCAAATAATGTTTAAATTTCATATCTATATATTTTATTTTTTAGTAGTAAAAACTTGATTATTCGCTTTAATGTCTTTTCCTAATCGTTGTAAATAAGCTATTACCGCAATAATTTCTTTGTCGCTAGTAGTTTCTATTCCATCTTTTTTTAGTCCGGCAGTTATCAAATCGGCTTGAACCATTAATGCTTTATTTGCAATTTTATCATACCCTTGCGGATAAGGAACACCTAATGTTATCATTGCTCTAATTTTAGGAGCTGTGCTAGATGTATCTAAATTATCATCCAACATGAATTGATATGCAGGCATAATGGAACCAGGCGACATAGTACTTGGATCTAACATGTGATTGTAATGCCATGAATCGGGATATTTTCCACCTTCTCGTGCTAAATCGGGACCGGTGCGTTTTGAACCCCACAAAAACGGATGGTCATATACAAACTCCCCTGCTTTAGAATATTCGCCATAACGCTCTGTATCAAAACGTAATGGGCGAATCATTTGAGAATGACAAGTTGAGCAACCCTCACGGATATAAATATCACGCCCTTGTAACTCGAGCGGTGTATATGGTTTTACACTTGCAATAGTCGGGATATTTGATTTTATCATAAAGGTTGGAATCATTTCAATAGCTCCTCCTATCAAAACAACAACTAAACTAAATACCATCAATTGGATAGGTTTACGTTCAATCCAACGGTGCCAGTGTTCTCCTTCATGGCTACCTTCTATTTTTGAAAGAGCGGGAGCTTGTGCATCTTCATTTTCCAATAAATTACCTTGTTTAATTGTTTTTATCATATTGTAAATCATGATGATAAAGCCAAATAAATACATGGCTCCACCGATTGATCTCATAATATACATCGATCTAAGCTGAGTTACTGTTTCAAGAAAATTTGGATATTTTAAGAAACCCTCAGGAGTAAATTGTTGCCACATAAAGTATTGGGTAAAACCCGCCCAATATAAAGGAATTGCATAAAACAAAATACCTAATGAACCCAACCAAAAATGCCAGTTGGCTAATTTTTTAGAATATAAATCTGTTTGATAAATTCTTGGAATCAACCAATATAAGATACCAAAAGTTAAGAAGCCGTTCCAACCTAAAGCACCAATATGAACGTGAGCTACTATCCAATCTGTAAAGTGAGCAATGGCATTTACTTTTTTCAATGAAAGCATAGGACCTTCAAAAGTTGCCATACCATAAGCTGTGATAGCTACCACCATAAATTTCAACACAACACTTTCACGTACCTTATCCCATGCCCCTCTAAGTGTTAATAAGCCATTAATCATCCCACCCCAAGATGGGGCAATCAACATGATTGAAAATACAACACCTAATGATTGAGCCCAATCTGGTAATGCAGTATATAATAAATGGTGAGGACCAGCCCAAATGTATAGAAATATTAGAGCCCAAAAATGGATAATGGATAACCTGTATGAATAAACCGGACGTTCGGCAGCTTTAGGAATAAAATAATACATCAAACCTAAATAAGGGGTTGTTAAGAAAAACGCCACCGCATTGTGCCCATACCACCATTGCACCAATGCATCCTGAACACCGGCATATACAGGGTAACTTTTAAAAAGTGATACAGGGATTTCAACAGAATTAACAACATGAAGAACTGTAACGGTTACAAATGTTGCAATGTAAAACCAAATAGCTACATATAAATGACGCTCTCTTCGTTTTAAAATAGTTCCAAACATATTCCAACCGAATATCAACCAAGTTATAGCAATAGCAACATCTATTGGCCATTCTAACTCGGCATATTCTTTACCTGTAGTTAAACCCAGAGGTAAAGAAAGCGCACCGGCAATAATTATTAACTGCCATAACCAAAAGTGAACTTTGCTTAAAGTGTCGTTATACATACGTGCTTTACACAAACGCTGAAGGGAATAATAAACTCCCATAAAAATACCATTCCCAACAAATGCGAAAGCTACGGCATTGGTATGTACGGGACGAATACGACCGAAGGAAGCTATAGGAATAAAATTTAAAGCAGGGAAAATCAATTCTAATGCAATGTATAAACCAACGGTCATCCCTGCCAAGCCCCAAATAATTGTAGCAATTGCAAACTGTTTAACAATTTTGTTGTCGTACGAAAACTTTTCTAATTCCATAAGGTTTTACTATTTGAGATTTTTGATTTACTTTTTACCCTTTTACTTATCTTATTTTTTCTTTTTCACCACTTCATCATCAAATAACATACGAACCGATGGCGTATAATCATCATCGAATTGCCCATTTTTAACACTCCAAATAAATGCTATCAAAAAACCTAAGGCGGTTATAACACTGGCTCCTATAAGTACAAACAATACGCTCATTGAGTAGGGTTATTAAAATTTCGCAACAAAGTTATTGGTCAGGTTGGGGATAATTTATGACGCTCGTCAGTTTAAGAATATGATACAAATCATACTTTTTTAAAACAGTTCGGGCTATTTTTACTTTTCATATAATTTTATATCGAGCTATTTATTAACTTTAAGCCAGCAAATTTTAATTTTAAAAGGGAAACCAGTAAAATGAATAGCAAAGAGGGGTTTCAGGCATTATTTGAGTTTGCAACAGAAGGCATTATTGTTTCAGATTCTAAAGGAGTAATTATTAAAGTAAACCCTGCTGCCGAAAAATTATTTGGTTATGAACATAATGAGTTAATTGGCAAAACAATTGAAACTCTTATTCCTCAAAAATTTGCTCATCATCATAAAGGCATCCGCGAAAATTATTTAAAGCACCCAAAACCTAGATCCATGGGCTTAGGGATGGATCTTTTTGCCAAAAGAAAAGATGATTCTGAGTTTCAAGTTGAAATTAGCCTAAGTTCTTTTGATACCAGTGAAGGGAAATTTGCAATTGCTTTTATTATTGATATTACCGTTAGAAAACAACAAGGTGATATTTTAAAGAAAACCAATAACGATTTACATGAGCTTTCAGAAAAATTAAAAAATGCAAATCTTGAACTAGAAAAACGAGTTGAAGACAGAACACTTATGCTGCGTGAAGCCATTTTTGAATTAGAACAAAACAAAAAAGAAATAAGCATCGCTTTGGCTAAGGAAAAGGAACTAAATGATTTAAAGAGCAGATTTGTTTCTATGGCATCCCATGAATTTCGTACACCTTTGAGTACAATATTATCCTCTGTTGCACTTATTGCAAAATACAATACAGAGGAAACGGAAGATAAACGACAAAAACACATTACTCGAGTAAAGTCCTCTGTAAACCATTTAACCGAGATTCTTAACGACTTATTATCATTAAGCAAACTAGAAGAAGGTATGTTGATTTGTAATCCTGTTGTATTTGACATAGTTGATTTTTCAAAAGATATTGTTCAGGATATGCAAGCGCTTTCAAAAGAAGGACAAACAATTGTTTATGAGCATATTGGAGATGATAAAATAGTGAATTTAGATATTAAATTCTTGAAAAATATTTTTATCAATTTATTATCCAATGCCATTAAATTTTCACCTGAATATCATCAAATTGATTTAAAAACTGAAACCTCAAAAAATGAAATAACAATAACAATAAAAGATTCAGGAATAGGAATTGAAAAAGAAGATCAAAAAAGGTTATTTGAACGCTTTTTCCGCGGACAAAATGCAACAAACATTCAAGGAACCGGATTGGGATTAAACATTGTTACCAAATATATTGAAATGATGAAAGGAACAATTGGTTTTGAAAGTGAAGTTGGAAAAGGAACAACCTTTATTATTAAACTTCCATTAATTGGTTAACTATTTATACGATGAAAACAATTTTACTGATAGAAGATAATCCCGAAATGCGTGAGAATACAATGGAAATTCTTGAGCTGGACAAATACAAAGTAATTCCCGCAAAAAATGGTAAAGAAGGTGTTGAATTAGCACAAAACAATAAAGTTGATTTGATAATTTGTGATATTATGATGCCTTTGTTGGATGGTTATGGTGTTTTGCATTTATTAAGTAAAAATCCTGAAACCGCAAGTATACCTTTCATTTTTTTAACGGCAAAATCGGAGCGAATGGATTTTAGAAAAGGAATGGAAATGGGAGCCGATGACTATATCACCAAACCTTTTGATGATATGGAATTACTGAATGCTGTTGAAAGCAGAATCAAAAAAAGTGAATTATTACGTTCTGAGTTTTCCAAAAATCAGGAAGGATTCGATAATTTTTTCACAGAGATTAAAAACCTGAGCGACTTTGGTAAATTATCAAATGCAAGAACCAACCGAATTTTTAAGAAAAAACAAATAATTTTTACTGAAGGTAGTTATCCAAACGGTTTATATTTTATAAATAAAGGTAAAGTAAAAACTTTTAAAACAAATACTGATGGAAAAGAGCTAATTACCGGGTTATTTAAAGACGGTGATTTTATTGGGTATCATGCTTTATTGGAAGAAAGTGTTTATAACGAATCTGCTGCAGCATTAGAAGAAACTGAAACCTGTTTAGTATCTAAAGACGATTTTTTTATCCTTATTTATAAAAATAATGAAGTATCAAAAAAATTCATTCAAATGCTTTCCGATAATATCGTTGAAAAAGAAAAAGCGTTATTAAATTTAGCTTATAATTCGGTACGAAAACGAGTTGCCGAAGCCTTAATGGAATTAAAATTAAAATACCATAATGAAGGTGAAAAACAATTTAGTATGCCGATTTTGCGCGAAGATTTAGCGAACATGGCAGGTACTTCGCAAGAAACAACCATTAGAACACTTGCCGATTTTAAAGACGAAAAACTAATAGATATAAATGGCGGAACAATTACATTGTTAAATGTTGAAAAACTAAAAAAGTTGAAGAATTAACTATACCAAAATTAATCTTGAAACGAATCAAGATTAATTTTGGTATTAAAATGTATTTATTGTCCTACTTGTTTCAAATGAACTACGTGTGAACGTATTGCACTAAGTACCGTTGGAAATTCCATGTAGTTTACTCCGAATTGCTCGCAGGTTTCTTTAACTAACTGACTAATATTAGGATAATGAACGTGGCTAATACGAGGAAATAAATGGTGTTCCACCTGAAAATTTAAACCACCTGTAAACCATGAAACAATTTTATTTTTTGTAGCAAAATCCGCCGTTGTTTCTATTTGATGAACAGCCCACTCATTTTCAATTTGATAAATATTTGTGTCAGGTAAATGAAAAGACGCCTCTTCAACAACGTGTGCCAATTGAAAAACAACAGAAATAACAAACCCCGTAACAAAAGATATTACAACATAGCCAATCAAGGTTTCCTTTATACCAATTACATATATTGGGAGTGTTATAAATACAGCTATATATAAAACCTTACTAATCCAAAAAACAAAATGATCGGTTAATTCCATTTTTTTGAATTTATTATCACCAATTTTTCCGGAAAAATATTTTTGAAAATCCTGAACATAAACCCATAATAAATAAGTTGTACAGTATAATGGTATCCAATAAACATGTTGAAACTGGTGATACCAATGTTTTTTTTGGTTTTCGTTTACACGAATCCAAGGCTTTATATCAATATCTTCATCCATACCTTCAATGTTAGTATACGAATGATGAAAAACATTGTGTTTCGCTTTCCACAAAAACGCGTTACCTCCCATCGCATTTAAAGAAAATGCCATCAACTCGTTTACCCAAGGTTTTTGAGAAAAACTACCATGAGCACCATCGTGCATTGTATTAAAACCTATGGCTGCAAGGTTTAACCCCATCAAACAACATACTAAAATAGATAGCCAAAGTGACGGCGTAAAAAAGACCAAAACAACATAAAAAGTAATGGCCGATAACAGAAGGAGAATTGTTTTTATATATAATTTAAAATTCCCCGTTTCTCTAATATTATTAGACTTAAAATAGGTGTCAACCTTTTGTTTTAATGTTTCAAAAAACACGCTATCCTTATTATTGAAAATTACTTTTTGCATCTTCAGTTTTAATTAATTATCGAAGCAAAGATAATTAAAAAAAGTGCGAATCATAGTTTTTTATAAATGCGAAAATGTGACTTAAATCATATTGTATAGAACTATTGCTTGGGCAATTTAACTTTTACTGACCATGTAAAACCAAACTCTGCAACAACATCTCCAGCTTCATCTTTTCCCACTGTTTTTGTTTCAATCAAAATACCTTCGCCCGTTTCTTTTGCTTTTTTAATTGAGTCAGCTACCAATTTACCATTCTCGCAAGTAAAGGTTATTTTACCTACGGCTTTTTTTAAATAGGCTGCATTATTTTTAACAATAAGCATTGATACTAAGGGTTTTGAATCTTGTGTTTCATAAAGTAAAAGTATCCCTGTCGACATTTCAGCAGCCATAGAAAGCACAGCAAAATAAATAGAACGAAATGGATTCTTGTTTAGCCAACCATATTTTACAGTTGTGCTTGCCCTATTTTCATTTAACTCTTTTACTTTAATTCCGGCCAAAAAAGCCATTGGCAAACCATTGAGTAAATAAAGACTTAATAAAAAACCATTGGTCACCCTTTTTTGATATTGAATTTTATCCATTATAAATAATATTAGATGGGAAATGTAATAGAAGTAATACGCATGGCTTCTTCAAATGCTATTTTGTCGATATTAGTAGAAATATTTTTTTTTTCAAAATACGACAATAAATTTTCAGTAGGCATATTGCCTGTTAATTTATCTGTTGCCATAGGACAGCCACCATAACCTTTAATGGTACTATCAAATCGCCGACAACCACTTTTGTATGCGGCATTTACTTTCTCTTCCCAGGTATCAGGTGTTGTATGCAAATGAGCTCCAATTTCAATTGTAGAAAATTCAGGTACTAATTTTGAAAAAAGAGTTGAAATAGTTGAAGGAGTTGAAATACCTATAGTATCTGATAAAGCTATAATCTTTATTCCCATTTTTGCCAATTGCCTAGTCCATTTGATTGCTATATCAGCACTCCACTCATCTCCATAAGGATTACCGAAAGCCATAGAAATATAAACCACCAGTTCTTTTCTATTTCTAATACATAAATCATAAATTTCCTCCACTCTGGTTAAAGATTCCAAAATAGAAGAATTGGTATTTCTTTGTTGGAAGGTTTCTGAAATGGAAAAAGGATAACCTAAATAATTGATCTCTTCAAATTCAACAGCATCCTGAGCTCCCCTAACATTAGCAATAATTGAAAGCAACTTTGATTTTGTATTGCTCAAGTCCAGCTGCTCCAAAACCTTTGCTGTATCACGCATTTGAGGAATTGTTTTTGGAGAAACAAAACTACCAAAATCAATGGTGTCAAAGCCTACTTGTAATAATGAGTTGATATACCCAACTTTTTTATCTGTTGGTATAAATTCGTGTATACCTTGCATGGCATCGCGCGGACATTCAATTATTTTCATAAGCCTATCTCATAAAAGGGATTAGAGGGTTGCCAATATTCCCTTATTTATTTGTTTTACAATGCCTGGTCCTTCATAAATAAATCCAGTATAAACTTGCACAAGACTAGCGCCCGCCTTTAGTTTTTCAATTGCATCTTCAGCAGTATAAATACCACCAACAGCAATAATTGGAAATGCCTTACCCGACTTTTCACTTAAATACCTAACAACTTCCGTTGAACGTTTAACCAATGGTTTTCCACTTAATCCTCCGGCACCAATTGCCTTTAGTTTTGAATCTGAAGTATTTAAGCCTTCTCTTGAAATAGTAGTATTGGTTGCAATTACACCATCAATTTTTGTTTCTTTAACAATATCTATAATGTCATCCAATTGTGAATCGGTTAAATCTGGAGCTATTTTTAACAGTATAGGTTTTGGATTCTTCTTTTGAGAATTAATCTCTTTCAAATGTTTTAGCAATTGAGTAAGAGGGGCTTTATCTTGCAATGCGCGAAGATTAGGTGTATTAGGAGAACTTACATTCACAGCAAAATAATCTACATAATCGAAAAGAGCTTCAAAACATTTAGAATAATCACTAACAGCGTCTTCATTTTCAGTTATTTTATTTTTACCAATATTACCTCCGATAATAATTTTTGTTTTGCGTTTTTTTAAATGATTAACAGCTTCATCTACACCTCCATTATTAAATCCCATTCTGTTTATCAACGCCTCATCTTTGGGTAAACGAAACATTCTAGGTTTTTCATTACCTGGTTGCGCTTTTGGGGTAAGCGTACCTATTTCAATAAAACCAAATCCAAAATTGCCCAACTCATCAAATAATTTGGCGTCTTTATCAAAACCTGCAGCCAATCCAACAGGGTTAGGAAATGTAAGTCCAAATAATTTACGTTCCAAACGTTTATCCTTTACCACATAAATGCTTTGCACAATTAAGGTAACTCCAGGAATAGCAAAAAAAAACTTAATTATTTTAAAAACGATGTGATGAATTGTTTCTGGTTGAAAGAGAAACAAAATGGGTTTTATAATGATTTTATACATAGGGGTAATAATCTTAACACGAAATTACTATTTATTTACCATGCTAAAAAAATAATATAGGAAAACCTTCTTACTTTATTATAACAAAATTGAAAAGAACAATAACTACTAACTAAAAACTCAAATTATTTTTTAACAACACATAATTATATTTTAGACTAGCCTAAATTTTATTTATATATTTGTCTTAAATAAATAATCCAATGCAATCATTTACAGAAGAAAACTACATAAAAGCCATCTATAAACTAATAGAAGCTAATGGCAATACTGTTAGTACAAATTCCATTGCCGAAAAAATGAATACAAAGGCTGCCTCTGTTACAGATATGCTAAAAAAACTGTATACAAAAAAGCTTATTAATTATAAAAAATACCAAGGTGTAACCCTTACCACTAAAGGAGAAAAAACAGCTCTTAATATTATTAGAAAGCACCGTTTATGGGAAATGTTCCTAGTAGAAAAACTTGATTTTAAATGGGATGAGGTGCATGATGTAGCCGAACAATTAGAACACATTGATTCAGATAAACTTATTGAACAAATTGATAAATTTTTAAATTACCCAAAGGTTGATCCTCATGGAGACCCTATACCTGACGCAAAAGGAAAGTTAAATGTGACTAAATCTCAGGTCTTATCTAAGTTCAATAAAAATGATGTATGTGTAATGACAGGTGTTGTAGATCACAGTCCTTCTTTTTTGCAATATTTAGATAAATCAGGTATTAACTTAGGAATTGAAATCCAAATAAAAGATGTTGTGCTATTTGACCGCTCTTTACAAATAACCATTAATAAAAATACTGCCATTTTTATTAGCAATGAAGTTGCTAAAAATATTTTAGTGATTAAAAAAAACTATAAAAAAAACTCATTAAAAGTATAGTTAAATATAAAATGAAAACGACTAAATCATTGTCAGAAGTACACGAAAGTGTTGATACCATAAATAAAAAAGGATTTTGGAAAAAGCTTTTTGCTTTTATAGGCCCAGCCTATTTAGTAAGTGTTGGATATATGGATCCAGGTAATTGGGCAACAGATATTGCAGGTGGTAGTCAGTTTGGGTATCAATTACTTTGGGTGCTTTTAATGAGTAATCTTATGGCTCTAATATTACAAAGCCTAAGTGCCAAGTTGGGTTTGGTACAAGGCTTAGATCTTGCACAAGCCTCCAGGGCAACTTATCCTCCAATTGTTAACCTTTTTAATTGGGTATTAGCAGAAATAGCAATTGCTGCATGTGATTTGGCCGAAGTGATAGGTATGGCAATAGGCTTGCAATTACTTTTTCATATACCACTTTTAGTAGGCGTTTCAATCACGGTGTTAGATACAATTCTTTTATTAATCCTATCACGCTATGGTATGCGTAAAATGGAAGCTTTTATTTTAGTGCTTATTGCTACCATAGGGTTAGCATTTATAGCTGAACTGTTTTTCTCAAAACCCGATGGTGCTGCACTTGTTAAAGGTTTTATTCCTACAATTCCAAACCATTCAGCCTTATATATTGCTATTGGAATTATTGGAGCTACGGTAATGCCTCATAATTTATATCTTCATTCATCATTGGTTCAAACACGAAAAATAGATCGCAGTGAAGCTGGAATTAAAGAAGCTATTAAATTCAATTTTATAGATACATTTATTGCACTTAATCTTGCTTTGTTTGTAAATGCAGCAATCTTAATTCTTGCAGCTGCTGTATTCTTCTCTACTGGACATAACGAAGTAGCTGAAATACAGGATGCCTATAAACTTCTAAGCGATATTTTAGGTAATAACCTTGCTCCCATTTTATTTGCTGTAGCACTGATTGCAGCTGGACAAAGTTCCACTCTTACAGGTACACTCTCTGGACAAATTGTAATGGAAGGCTACTTAAATCTTCGCATTCAACCTTGGTTACGCCGTATAATAACTCGTTTGATAGCAATAGTTCCTGCATTTATTGTAATTTATATTAAGGGCGAAGAAGCTACTGGAGAGTTGCTTATTTTAAGTCAGGTTTTATTGAGTTTACAATTAGGATTTGCTGTTATACCACTTATTCATTTAACAAACGACAAGAAAAAAATGGGGCAATTTGCCAACACAATACCAGTAAAAATTGCAGCTTGGGCAATTGCCACCATTATTATCGCACTAAATGCAAATCTTGTTATAGAAACTATTTTAGGATGGATAAATAACTCAGAGAATCCCTCAATATTATATTTTATAGTTGTTCCTTTAGTCGTTATTTCAGCAATATTTTTATTGTATATCACTTTTAGTCCTATAATAAAAAAAGTAAAACTCAAAAGGAATCACGTTCCAGATGGTAAAGTTGAAACATTAGATATTTTTGGGGGAATTAAATATCATTGTATTGCCATAACCGTTGATTTTAGCAGTAGCGATAATAAAGCTATTAGTAACGCGATTGCACAAGGCGGTAATACTGCAAAATATATTTTAATTCATATTGTAGAAACAGCAGGAGCACGACTAATGGGTAATGAAATTGATGATCTAGAAACCTTATCTGATAAGAAAAACTTAGAGCAATATAAAATTGAACTTGAGAGCAAAGGTTTTACCATTAGAACTAAATTAGGATTTGGCAATCCTAAAAAAAGTATTCCAGAAATTGTTAATGAAACCAATTGTGATTTGCTTGTAATGGGAGCTCATGGTCATAAAGCATTAAAAGATATTATTTTTGGTACTACACTTGATGCTGTACGACATAGTGTTAAAGTTCCTGTATTGATTGTAAAATAAATTCAAAAATAAATACCTTTGTATCATTATGAAGAACGAAAACAATATCAATATAAAAAACAAACGTGCATCCTTTGAGTACTCCTTTATTGATAAATATTTGGCAGGTATTCAATTAACAGGAACCGAAATAAAATCAATACGTGAAGGGAAATCTACAATAAACGAAGCGTTTTGTGTTTTTATACTTACTAAAAGAAGTAAAGAAAATCCAATGAAACGCAATAGCGAGTTGTTTATTAGGAACATGCATATTGCCCATTATTTTAATGGCACCTATAATAATGTTGAAGAAAAAAGAGATAGAAAATTATTGCTCAATAAACGTGAACTGGAAAAACTTCAAGATAAATTAAAGGATCAAGGGTTGACAATAGTGCCAATTCGTTTATTTGTAAACGAAAAAGGATATGCCAAACTAGAAATAGCTTTAGCTAAAGGAAAAAAAATATTTGATAAACGGGACGATATTAAAAAAAGAGATATAGAGAGGGATACAAACAGACAATTAAAATAATTATTTATTTATACCCAGCAACTAACTCTGCTAAATCATTTTGAGTTGCTTTATTAATTTTAACTAATGGTAATCTTAAGTTAGCCTGACAAATATTTAATATTTCTAAAACAGCTTTAACCCCAGCAGGGTTACCATCTGCAAATATTTTTTCAATAATATCAGTTAGTTTGTAATGCAATTTTTGAGCTTCAGAAACATTACCTAATAATATTTTTCTAATCATTTCAGAAAAATCTTTTGGATATGCATTTCCAACAACAGAAATAACCCCATCTGCACCACTAGCAATCATAGGCAATGCAAGCATATCATCACCCGATATTACTAAAAAATCTTTAGGGCGGTATTTAATAATTTTCATACATTGTTCCAAATTGCCAGAAGCCTCTTTAATGCCAATAATATTTTTAAAATCTTCTGCTAATTTTATGGTTGTTTCAGGTAAAATATTAGAAGCAGTTCTACCAGGTACATTATAAAGCATTATTGGAAGCAGGCTAGCTTCCGAAATAGCTTTGTAATGCTGATAAATCCCACGTTGATTAGGTTTGTTATAATATGGAGAAACTGACAGAATAGCGTCAATATTATTAAAATAAGAAGATACTTTAAGCGTATCTAATATTTCTTGAGTATTATTACCCCCCAAACCAAGCACAATAGGTACTCGTTTACCTACACACTCAATAATATGTGTTACTACAGATTGTTTTTCATCTTTATTTAAAGTAGCTGTTTCGCCTGTAGTACCAAGTGCAACAAGATATTCAACACCACCTTTAATAAGATGGTCAACAAGTTTACCAATACCCTTGTAATCTATGCTATTATTTTTATTAAATGGAGTAATCATAGCAACTCCTGTACCTTTAAATCTACTATTTTTACTCATCTAAAAAAACATTCTTCAAATTTATATTATTTTCTTTTATATATTAAAATCGAATTCTAAAATATTACTACAAACAGTTACAAAATTTTAGTAAAACTCCCTAAGAGCCAATACAGAGGATAAAGGTAAAATTTAATAATTATAATTCAAAATTAATTTGTTACTGTTCATTATTTTTAATAAAAAAATCCGCCCTTTCGTTTGGAAAGGGCGGATTTTTTTATTAAAAATAATGATTAATGAACAGCTTTTATCTCTACTCTTCTATTCATAGCTTTACCTTCTTCTGTTTCATTAGAACCTATAGGTTTTGTTTCGCCATAACCAGTTACAGAGGTAATTCTAGCTGCTGGTATTCCTTTAGATATAAAATACTCTCTAATTGTTTTTGCTCTTCTTTTAGATAATGCCAAATTATATTCATCCGAACCAACAGCATCAGTATATCCTTCAATTATAAAATTCAAATTGATATATGAAGTTAAAATTTTCAATATATCATCTAATGGTTTATAAGAGTCTTCAGTTAATGTAGCACTATTAGTATGAAAAAACACTTGCTTAGCAAAAGTTTTAATTTCTTTAGCCTCTTCTAAAGCAAACTCCTTTACAGGAGGTTTAGCTGCCTCCGCTGCTGCTGCTGCTAAAGCAGCAGCTTTTAAAGCCATCCTAACTTTGGTTAAAGAATCTCTTTTCTCTAATTCATAAATGTATTTAGATAAAGTAATTGCTTCTTTATCAGAATAATCATGAGTAGAATCTTTTCCAATAACATCAATTAATAATTTAGGATCAGAAATACTAGCAACATCTTTCAACCCAAAACCATTAGGTTCTGTTGCATTAGCTAGTGAATCTTTTTTCTCTAGCTCATATACTTGGTTAGACAACTTCATTAACTCTTTTTCATTAAATCGATTAAGAGTATCGCATTGTGAATAACCTACCAACGAAATGTTGCATAGAAACACAATTAACAAACTTATATTTTTCATTTTAATATTATATTTAAAGATTTATACATGAGGCATTTTAATACAAAAAACTTATTTATTAATATGTTCACGTAAGTGAATTAAAGCATCTTCAGCTTCTTTGCTTCGTTTATATAAACATGGTTTAGGTGTAGACTCTTCGTCTCCACTACATTTACCACCAATATTAAATACCAAACCTATTGAGTGCTGGTAATAATTTGATCCACCAATTTTAGATTTAAATAAAGGTAATTTAGCTAAGGTTTGAAGATTTATTCCAAACTTTTTAGTTATCCAAAAATTAGCTCCGCCACCTAAGTTAAAATTAATAAACTGATCTTTACCCGATTTATCACTATAAGTATAACCTCCTCCTGTTAAAAGGTAAGGGTCAAACCATTTAGTATCACCTATTAATGTATTTAAATCATATTTTAAATGAGCATCTAATGCTGCAAAAGTATGAGGGTTTAAACCTGTACTCGTCAATGATAATTGAGCACTAAACCCTTTAGTGTATTTCCAATGTCTAAAGCCATAAATATCTTTTTCAATAGCTAACTTAGTTGGAGTTATTGCTTTTAAAGGATTAAATACTAATGGAAATCTTGACTTACTATCATTTTGATTAAAATCTGCACCAAAAAAAACTAACCAAGGAGTTTTTATAAGATATTTTCCAAAACTTAATGTTGTGTCCTGAGCTTGAACTTTAGATGTTCCTGTTAAAAACGAAAAAGCTGCTATGGCTATGGCTAGATACTTTTTTTTCATAGATTTTATTTTATTATTTGTTTTATTGTTTTTTTATTTAACTACTTTAAATGTGACGCAATATTAATAATATTTATTTAATAGTTTACTAATAAAAATAATAACTATTTATTGTTAATAACTTCAGTGTAGGTTAATATTTTATTAACTAGGCAATTAACTATAAAATAACATTGAATAAATGTCTAAAAAAAATAAAAAAGAGGGAAGATATCTTTTTACAAAAATCTTCCCTCATGTGGTCTCGAAGGGATTCAAACCCCTAGCCTTCTGATCCGTAGTCAGACGCTCTATTCAGTTGAGCTACGAAACCTTTTTACTTTTTAAGTTTGGCAAAGGTATAAAAAACATTCCTAATAATTACCTAATTTTTTAAAAGTTTTTTCTTGGTCTTTTTTCGCGAGAAAAATTACTTTTTCTATCTGAACCTGAATCTGTACTACTTCTAGATGAGCTTGCCCTATCGGAACGATCACTGTATGTTTTGCGTTCACCTGTGCTGTTTCCACTATCGCTATTTCGCGCGTAACTTGGTCTTTCCGGACGATCGCCATACGATTTACGTTCACCTGATCCGCTACCTCCTCTTGATGAATAACCACCTCTTTCTCCTCCTCTATCGGAACGATTGCCCGAACTTCTGCGTTCACCATAGCCATTTCCGCCACCAAATGAACGTTTTGCTCCTCCACCTTCATAACCTCCGCGACCAGAACGCTCACGTCCTCCATCGCCACCGGCATCTCCACGAGATTCGATACGTACGTTACGGTTATTAAATTGAATATTTTTAAATGTACCTGTGATAATTTCAGCCGATTCTGTTTTTACTTCAATGAATGAGAAACTGCTTTTTACATCGATATTTACAATTGAATTCATATCAACACCAGATACTTCGCTGATATATTCCTTCATGGTACTACTTGTTAAACTATCCAACTCACCTAAGTTGATGAATAATTTAGTAATGCCATTTACGGAAATGCTAGGTCTATCTCTTCCTGTAGATACATTTAAGTCCGGTGCATTTTTATAATAATCCAAAAAGCGGTTAAACTCAGTAGACACAAAACGTTTGATAATATCTTCTCTACTTAAATCTTTTAACTCATCATAAATTTTAGGCATATATGCTTCAATTGCCTTTTCGTTTACTTCCACATTGTGAATTTTTTTCACCAAACTAAAAAGTTGTGTTTCACATGCCTGGAATCCAGTAGGAACTGTTGCTTGTGTGAATTTACGTTTAATGATGCGCTCAATGATTCTGATTTTACCTACTTCCTTCATGTTAATCAAACAAATAGATACACCTGTTTTACCTGCACGTGCAGTACGTCCACTACGGTGCGTATAATTCTCAATTTCATCGGGTAATGCGTAATTAATTACGTGTGTAACATCCTGCACATCAATACCACGAGCTGCTACATCTGTAGCAACAAGCATTTGCAATGAACGACTTCTATAACGTTTCATTACATGATCTCTTTGAGATTGAGACAAATCACCGTGCAATGCATCGGCATTGTATCCGTCTTTAATTAATTTATCGGCAATCTCTTGTGTTTCCAAACGGGTACGACAAAATACAATCGCAAAAATATCAGGATTTGAATCTGCAATACGTTTTAATGCAGCGTATTTATCACGGGCTTGAACCACATAATATACGTGTTCGATATTTTCGTTACCAGTATTTTTACCGCCAACTGTAATTTCAATTGGGTTACTCATGTAGTTTTTAGAGATACGCAATACTTCATCAGGCATCGTTGCAGAAAATAACCATGTATTCTTTTCTGCTGGAGTTTGACTTAAAATAGTGTCCAAGTCTTCTTTAAAGCCCATGTTCAACATTTCATCTGCTTCATCTAATACGGCATAACGAACGTTACTTAAATTTACTCTTCTACGATCGATCATATCGTTCATACGACCGGGAGTTGCCACAACTATTTGTGCACCTTTTTTAATGTCGCGTGTTTGATTGTCGATACTTGCTCCACCATAAACGGCAACGATGTTGGCACCGTCCATATATTTAGTAAAGCTTTGAAGGTCGCGGGTGATTTGCATACACAATTCACGTGTAGGGCAAAGGATCACTGCTTGTGTGTCTTTCGACGAGAAGTCGATCAACGAAACCAAAGGTAAACCAAAGGTTGCTGTTTTACCTGTTCCTGTTTGAGCTAATGCTACAAGGTCGGATGTACCTGTTAATAATGCAGGAATGGCTTTTTCCTGGATTGGTGTTGGGCTTTCAAAGCCCAATTCTGTTACGGCTTTAACAATAGACTTGTTAAGCCCTAACGCTTCAAATTTGTTCATGATTTTTTATTAAGTTTATAATTACTTTAATCAACTTTTAGGAATTGGTCCGAAGGACACCTCCTTGTTGGAGAGTTGAATTGCACAAAGTAACTTATCTTGGTACCAGGCTGCGCTGCCTCTTCTGGGTACTCATAGTAGGAAAGATACTCTTGTAAAATTCGCCTAGCAAAAATCCCTCTTTGACTAAAAACTTTTGCAAAGGTACTCTTTTATTTTGATTTTCCTCTATTTATTTCCTTTTTATATTTTTAGTCATCATAATTTCTTATAATTGTACCATGTTACATACACCTATACTTGCTTTTATTACTGTACATTGGATTGATTTGGTTGACATTGTTTTGGTTGCACTTTTGATCTATCAACTCTATTATTTAATAAAAGGAACAGTTGCCATTAATATTTTTATTGGCATTTTACTATTTTATTTATTATGGTTAGTAATAAAAGCTCTGAATATGCAATTATTTGGCAGTATTTTGGGCAAATTCATTGATGTTGGTTTTATTGCGTTACTGATTGTTTTCCAGCAGGAATTGCGTCGTTTTTTACTATTTATTGGCACAAGTGATATTTTCAGGAAGGGTAAAATATCTAAGAGTCTTTTCGATTTTAAATGGCAAGCCAAAAAAGAATCTGTATTGGATATCAACGCAATTATTAAGGCTTGTAAAAACATGAGTGAAACAAAAACAGGTGCTCTTATTGTAATTACAACAAATAATGATCTTAAGTTTTATGCGAATACAGGGGATGCAATTAATGCTAAAATTTCGGTTAGGATGATAGAAAGTATCTTTTATAAGAACTCTCCTTTACATGATGGTGCAATAATTATTTCCAACAATATTATCACAGGGGCTCGCTGTGTATTGCCGGTTACCGAGCATGATGATTTCCCCGCTCATTTAGGTATGCGGCACAGAGCAGCAGTTGGTATTACTGAAAATACAGATGCAATTGCAATAGTTGTTTCGGAGCAAACGGGAGATATTTCCTATACAAAAGGTGGCGACCTTAAACATGGTGTTACACCTGATATGTTAAGGGATTTGCTGGAAAAAGATTTTAGCTAAACATTTGGAAACCGCATTTTATAGCTAACCTGAACCTTTCCTTTCGATATATCTTTTAACTTACCTTGAATTAGTCGGCGACGCAGCGGACTAACCTTATCAGTAAACAACTTGCCTTCTATATGATCATATTCATGCTGAATTACTCGAGCTATTAATCCATCATAGGTTTCATCAAAAAAAGTAAAATTTTCATCGTAATATTGAATACGTAATGTTGGTTTACGCAAAACATCTTCTCGAATTTTAGGAATACTTAAACAGCCTTCATTAAACACCCATTCTTCACCTTCTTCATTAAGAATTTTTGCATTAATAAATACCCTTTTAAAATCCGCTAAACGCGCTCTTTCTTCAGGTGTAAATTCATCGTCTTCATCATCTTCTTCGCGATGAGAAAACGGTTTTGTTTCTACAATAAATAAGCGAATTGCTTTTCCTACCTGCGGTGCAGCCAAACCAACACCCAAAGCTTTATGCATGGTTTCATACATATTTGAAATCAATTCGGTAAGTCCCGGATAATCCTTATCTATTTCTTCGCCCATTTTTCTTAAAACAGGGTCTCCATAAGCTACAATTGGTAATATCATTTTGTAAGTACTGTGTATTAAGTATTACGTACTTTGTACTCCCTACTTAATACTTGTTCTATTCATATAACTCTGCAAAATAATGGTAGCACTAATTTCGTCTACCAATTCTTTGTTTTGCCTGTCTTTTTTTTTAAGTCCACTATCAATCATGGTTTGAAATGCCATTTTTGAAGTAAATCGTTCATCCATTCTATCCACTTTAATTTGTGGAAAAGTACGTTTTAAATGAACAACGAATGGTCCAATGAAGCGCGCTGAATCCGATGGTTCATTATTTAATCGTTTAGGCTCACCAACAACAATGCATTCAACTTCTTCTTTACTAAAATATTTTTTTAAAAATTCTATCAGATCTTTTGAATGAACAGTTGTTAGTCCAGTTGCAATAATTTGTAAAGAATCGGTTACAGCAATTCCAACACGTTTACTCCCATAATCAATTGCCATTATTCTAGCCATTGTGCAAAGTTAATAAAAATTAATGCTAATTGTGCTCAAATTAGGCCTAACGAATGTCTAATAATTCAATATCATAAATTACCGCCGAATGTGGTGGAATTTTATCTTCATCGCCTAATAAGCCATGTGCCAAATGTGAAGGTAAAATAAAAATTGCTTTATCACCAACATGCAAAAATTGTATACCTTCATGCAAACCACTTTCAACATTATCCTTCCCAATTATAAAAACTTTTGCACCTGTAGAATCTGAAGAGTAACATATTTTACCATCTAGCAGGGTTATTTTGTATTTTACTTTTGCCTGCTTATCCGGAAGAGCTGCCTGTCCATTTCCTTTTTGAGTAATCATGTAGCGAAGTCCCGTACCGGTTGTATTCATTTTCCAACCTCGATGAGCAACATATTGATCAATTTCATCGCTCTCACGTTTAACGTACATTTTATTAGCTTCAATTAATTTATCCTGAAATTCTTTGCTTTGAAAATTAGTGTTTTTTGAAGTTTTTTTATGTCCATCACCGCAGGAGAAAAATACAGTAGCGACAAGAAATATGAATATTAGTTCAAAGTTTAAAGCTCTATGTTTATTCATAATTTATTATTTATACAAGTCATACAATTTGATCTACAGACTGTTTTGTTTAATCTGTGTTTTTTTTCAACTTTGAACTTTCTAACTTTGAACTCAGGCAAACTTTGAACTATTTTTTTTATTTTGACAAAACAGATATAAATTTAATAATGGTTTCATCCAATGATAATTCACTCATCCCACCGGCAGCATTGGCATGTCCTCCTCCATTAAAATATTTCCTAGCAAACAAATTAACATTAAAACTCCCTTTTGATCTGAATGATGTTTTTATTTCACCATCACGTTCAACAAAAAATGCAGCAAAATGAATACCTTCAATGGATAAGGCATAATTAACAACTCCTTCGGTATCCCCTTTTTTATAATTAAAATGTTTTAATTCATCGTTGCTTAAAGCAAAAAATGCAGTACCATATTCTTTTAAAACAGTTAGTTTTTCTGCCAAACAATATCCTAATAATTTTAATTTATCTTCGGTATTCCCATCGTAGATACGATTATGAATCTCTGCATTTTCTGCACCTACTTCAATTAAATCAGCAGCAATTCTATGCGTTTTAGGGTTGGTAGAAGGGAAACGAAAAGAACCGGTATCAGTCATTATTCCAGTATACAAACAGTTCGCAATATCTTTATTTATTAACTTTTCATCGCCCATCAACGCAATAAAATCGTAAATTAATTCACATGTAGAACACGCTTTTATATCGTGTAACATAAATTTCGCAAAATCTTCAGGCTGCAAATGATGATCGATAATACATTTTATGGCTGGGGATTTACCAACCTCATCGCCCAGAACATCGATACGTTTAAGGGAATTAAAATCTAAACAAAAAATAATATCTGCATTAGCTACCACTTTTTTAGCTGGAGAGGCTTTTTCTGTAAAGTTAATTACCTTTTCATTTCCGGGTAACCAAAATAAAAAAGCAGGATAATCATTGGGTGTAACTACTGTTACTTTATGCTTTTTTTGTATCAAATAGTTATACAAACCTAATGATGACCCCATAGCATCGCCATCGGGCGACCAATGTGTAACAATTACAATATGTTTAGGCTTGCTTAAAAATGCCTGTATTTCTGAAACTTGATTTGCTTTCAAAGGACTAAATTATTTTTGAATTACAAATTTACAATAAATATTGGCTTTAAAATAAACTCCTATTTAACAAGTCAATTCTATATTAGTTTTATAAAGCATTGAAACCATTCTAAAAATAACCTATACATTTGCAATCTATCCATTTATAAAATGAACAGCAAACAAATTCTTTTAGTTGAGGATGAAGAACATCTTTTAAAAACAATACAGTTAAACCTGGAATTGGAAGGGTATGCTGTAACAACTGCTATTACCGGAATAGAGGCTTTAAAAGAATTTAGAAAAAAAGATTTTAATCTGATAATTTTAGATGTGATGTTGCCTGAAATGAATGGATTTGATGTTTGTGAAGAGATCAGAAAAGAAAATACCCAAGTACCCCTACTCTTTTTAACGGCAAAAGGATCGAGCAATGACCGAATTCAAGGACTAAAATTAGGTGCTGATGATTATTTGACCAAACCTTTTAACCTTGAAGAATTATTATTACGAATACAAATATTATTACGAAGAGGGAAAATAGTATTACCCGAAAAAGATATTGAATACTATACGTTTGGTGACAATGAAATTGATTTTATTAAATACGAAATAAAAGGTGTGAACAAAGCTGTCATTGAAATTACCAAACGGGAAATAGCTTTATTAAAGTTATTGATTAAACGAAAAGGGGAAGTTGTTTCCAGAGAAGAGATATTGGATACTATTTGGGGAACAGATGTATTTCCATCTTCCAGAACAATTGATAACTATATACTTGCGTTTAGAAAATACTTTGAACATAATCAGCGTGAGCCAAAGCATTTTCATTCCATCAGGGGCATTGGTTATAAATTCACTGAATAAAAAAATAAAAAATGGGGTATTGAACCTTAAAATTTTACGCTTAATAAAACAGAGAACTTAAAAAGCTTGATGCAATTAAAAGAGTTTTGAAAATAATGTTACACTAAGATCCTGATATAAATTTATAGGTATAGGCACTTAGTTATCTCTTTTAATTAGTTGATTTTATTCGACTTGGTTTATTTTTAACCATCCTTTTAAGTAACAAGTCGAAGGTTGTCCCTAAATGGTTGCGTCTATTATATCTGTAATGGTATTCGTTTAAATAACC
>CANFLQ010000003.1 GCA_947447995.1 Bacteroidota bacterium
CAAACAAACGGCTGGAAAGAAATAACCAAGGTTCGTTTAGGTTTTGATGTAGATGCTTGTCCGTGTTGCAAAAAAGGAAGAATGATACGTGTAATGAGTTTTGATGCCAATGCTCCACCGCAAAAAAAACACAACAAATTAATATTAAAAACTCAACCAAATTAAAACCGCCAATTTCACAATTGAAGCGGACCACAAAGCTATTGCCTATTTTAAAATTAGTTGATAATTTAGCTTTTGTAAACAACAAAAAATATGTTTGAGCAATGTGTTTTAATTACAAAATGAAATACTCCGCCTGAAAAACAAAAAATGAAACCTATTTTTTGATGCCTTTTTCTCTATAAAAAGATATCCTTCTTTTTAAAATTGCATACTACTTAAAAAGCTTTGTAATCCTTGGTGGGGCTGCCGATGCATCAGTTCAACTCAGGATTAAATCGAACCTTCGCGAAAAGCGAAGCTTCGTTTAATCCTTATATGTTAGCCGTATGTGCCTTTCGTTTGTCTATTTTTCTTTAATTTTTATTTCTCCTGTTCGGTACAAATTTAATGCTTTTTGTAAAATATTTTCTATTGTCTGCAATGCCAAATCTTCGTTTGGGTCAAACAACATAATTTTCATTCTGCTTCTGTCTTCTTGTATTAAAAAAGGCTCGTCAAACTTTTTTCCTTCTACAATTCCAATGTAAGGTTGTTTGTATTTCTTATGAAACCACAAATAGCAAAACATTTTTCCTTTGTAGCAGAAAAAAGGCATTCCGTATTTCCAAGCATTTGTAACTTCTTTGTCTTGTTGTAAAATAATATCTCTCAATGCAAGAATTGTCCCTTTTATAGGTTCGTTTTGTTTTAAGTAAAAATTATCTAATTCTCTCATTTTTATTTAACGGCTATAAAAATATCAACTTCTGCATTTTCAGGATTTTGTGCTTTTTCGCCATAAACTTCAAAGTCGGCTGTAAAAGTTCTGCTTAAATCTGAATTCCAAATTTTTGTCCATTCGTTAAAAACCATCCCTTGCAAAATATTTCCTTTTGCAATGTGTTTTGAATAAGTTGTTTCTTCAAAAGTTTGTCCTACCATTCCGTTTGGAATTTCGTCTAAATTTCCAACCTTGCAACCTAAAATTGTTGTGTAAGGTTTAGTGTGGTCTTTTTCGTATTCAGTATAAATGCAATAAATTGAATTGTCAATTTTATTTGGTATTTGTTCAGCAATACCTTCTGTCATAAACTTATTCCATAAAGCTGGAATGTCTTGTCCTGCTTTTCCATTTTCATTAGAAGTTCTTACCGAAATGCCTATTACACTAAATTTTTGAATTGTTTGATTGCTCATTTTTTTGAAATTTTTATTGTTAAGCCACAAAAGTAAATTACACCTGTGACAACCCTATGTCAAGGGTTGTGAAAAACATTTTGTTTTACAAATTTCAAAATATTCTTGAAGTGTCATTTTGTGAGGCTCAAACTTTTCGTTTAGTGTTATCAAATCTTGAATTCTGTCAAATCGGAAAGCTCTAAAATCTTTTCGTAGTCTACAAAACGCAATTAGTAACCAATTTTCTTGTGTGCTATAAATTGCAAAAGGTTCAATTATCCTTTCTGTGGTTTGGTTTGTTTCTGATGAATGATATTTTATTTTTATTAAATTAAAATTTGTCAATGCTAATTGTAAAATAGCTAAATAATTACTTGTTTTTTGGTTGTCGGTGTTTTGTCTAAAAATAATACGGTTAGTAAGCAAGTCTGCTTTATCTTTTGTATTGTTTCTTAAAACGGATTTTATTTTGGTTATTGCTTCTGAATATTCTTTCACAAAAGAAGCATCTTTGTTTTTTAAGATGAGTTGTTCGGCAGTAATTAATGCGTTTGCTTCACTTTCAGTAAACATTACAGGTGGAATTCTGTAACCGTCCATAATGGAATACCCTTTCCCGTCCTCTGTTATGATTGGAACTCCTGCTTGTTCTAATGCTTTTATGTCTCGGTAAATTGTCCTGTTACTTACAGAAAACTTGTTTCCCAATTCTGTTGCTGTCAAAAGTCGTTTCGTTTGCAATTGTGTCAAAATTGCTGTCAGTCGTGAAAGTCTTTTTAAGTCGTTATCGTTCATTTCTGTTTGACTGTGTATCGTCCTAAAAAAAGTTTACACTTTTTGGTTAATAATCCTATTACAAGTTTACACATTTTTTTTAATCCTAAATAGCCTTTACATTTGTTAAACCAGAAGAAAGGGAACCGAGCTCTGCTGAGGAGCAACTCGCAAGGTATAATCTGGTCAGATAGCTATATACGAACCTAGTTTCGCATTATAGGCTTTTTGGAATACCATACGAAACAAGTTTCGCTTATTTCCAAATTAGCAGAAATAAATTCAATATTTGAAATAAACATAAAAGTAGAAAAACAATTGAATTAACCAAAAAATTAAAAACAAAAAAGCATAGCCCTTATAGCTATGCTTTCATAAATAATTCAACAAACAAGAAATTACTTTTTCTTCTCCTCAACTTTTACCGTCATATCAATTGGGTTGGCAACTTTTTCTTTTAACAGCGCTAGTTTTACTACATCAATCATTTGTTCCACGTAATAAAATTTAAGGTCTTTTATATATTCTTTTTTAATTTCCTCAATATCCTTTTTATTGTCTACACACAAAATAACTTCTTTGATTCCGGCACGTTTTGCAGCCAGTATCTTTTCTTTTATTCCGCCTACAGCCAATACACGTCCACGCAAAGTTATTTCGCCGGTCATGGCTAAATTCTTTTTCACTTTGCGTTGTGTAAATGCAGAAGCCAATGCTGTTAACATGGTAATACCTGCGCTTGGTCCATCCTTAGGTGTAGCGCCTTCTGGCACGTGTATGTGTATGTTCCATTGGTCAAATACTTCCGGTTTTAAACCCAAGATGCTGCTGTGGGATCTTAAATATTCCAAAGCTATTACGGCTGATTCTTTCATCACATCCCCCAAATTACCTGTTAAGGTTAACTTTCCTGTACCGCGTGTAATGCTGGTTTCAATAAATAAAATATCACCACCCACGGAAGTCCATGCAAGACCTGTTACCACTCCGGCAACATCGTTGCCTTGGTAGCGGTCTTTTGCATGTGCAGGTCCTAATATTTTTACGAGCTCTTTTTCGGCAACATTAACGCTGTATTTTTGATCCATAGCAATGGATTTAGCAGCATTACGTACAATTTTGGCAATTACTTTTTCCAAACCACGTACACCCGATTCCCGTGTGTAGTTTTCAATAAGGTATTCCAAAATGTTTTTGTTCAACACCAATTGGTCTTTTTTCAAACCTTGTTCTTTAATTTGTTTTGGCAACAAATGGCGTTTAGCAATTTCCAGTTTTTCCTCGATGGTATAACCTGAAATTTCTATGATCTCCATTCTGTCGCGCAAAGCAGGCTGAATAGAACTTAAAGAATTAGCGGTAGCCACAAACATTACATTAGACAAATCATAATCCAACTCTACATAATTATCGTAAAAGGCTTTGTTTTGTTCAGGATCCAATACTTCCAGCAATGCTGAAGATGGGTCGCCATGAAACTCATTTACCACTTTATCAATTTCATCTAAAATAAATACAGGGTTGGAAGTCCCTGCCTTTTTAATGTTTTGAAGCACTCGCCCCGGCATAGCGCCAATATAGGTTTTACGATGTCCGCGAATCTCCGCTTCATCGCGCAAGCCACCTAAACTCATACGTACATATTTACGCCCCAGTGCATCAGCAATACTTTTACCTAAAGATGTTTTACCAACGCCCGGAGGTCCGTACAAACAAATGATGGGCGATTTCATATTGCCTTTTAGCTTCAACACAGCCAAATGTTCAATAATACGTTCCTTCACTTTGTCCATCCCGAAATGATCTTTGTTCAAAATTTTTTCGGCATGTTTCAGGTCAAAATTATCTTGGGAGGTTTCGTCCCAAGGCAGATCCAACAATACTTCCAAGTAATTTGTTTGTATGGAATACTCGGCAGCATTGGGATTCATGCGCTCCAGTTTGGCAATGGATTTTGCAAATGCTTCGGATGCTTCCTTCGACCATTTTTTTGTCTTTGCACGCTCCTTCATATCCAACACATCCTGAGCAAAGTTGGTTTCACCCAACTCTTCCTGAATGGTTTTCATTTGCTGATGCAAAAAATAATCACGTTGTTGTTTGTCCAGATCAACCTTTACTTTGGATTGAATTTGATTTTTCAATTCCAGCATTTGCAATTCCTTGGTAAGATGCGACAATACCATTGTTGCTCTTTCTTTAAGATCAGCTACTTCCAACATCGTTTGCTTTTCGGCAACAGATGCATTCATATTGGACGAAATGAAGTTGACCAAAAACGAAGGACTTTCGATGTTGCGCAATGCAAAACCTGCTTCACTAGGTATAAGTGGACTTAATTTAATGATCTGTAATGCCAAATCCTTTAAGGAAGATGTAAGTGCAAGAAATTCCTGATCGTCCTTAACAGGAGTAGTTTCAACAAATGCAGTTATTGCAGCCTTTATATACGGATCTGTTTGTTTTACTTCTTTTAATTCAAAACGGCGTTTACCCTGAATGATAACGGTGGTATTGCCATCGGGCATACGCAACATTTTAATGATATGTGCTACCGTTCCAATTTTATTAAGGTCTTCCACGTTTGGATCCTCAATGGTATCATTCTTTTGAGATACTACACCTATTATTTTATCGCCTTTGTAGGCATCTTTAATCAGGTTTATGGATTTATCCCTGCCCACGGTAATAGGAATTACCACGCCTGGAAATAAAACGGTATTGCGTAGTGGTAAAATTGACAGTTCATCGGGTACCTTTTCCGAATTCATTTGATCTTCATCTTCGGAAGAAAGTAAAGGAATAAACTCGGTATCCTCATCCATTAAAGAATCGCTAAGCATTGGTACTAAACCGTTTAAATCAAAATTATCAGTCATATATAGTAGGTAATTTAGTTCGAAAAATAAAATAATTACAGGGTATTTTCAATTGCTATGCCAAGGGGGAAATTGGGACAATTTGGCATTAAGTGATTTTAAAAAAATGGAACGCGGATGACACGGATTGAGCGGATTTACACAGATAAAAAAGAGGTTTAAAAATTTAATCCTTTTTAATTCGCTTAATTCGCCCAATCCGCGTTCCATTAACTTATGCTTTATTCTCCTTTACCAGATAATAGCCATTAATGCAAACTATGCACGCATTGGTAAGTATTATAGGAATAGAATTGTTGAGCAATACGCCATATACAATAAAGGTTCCGCTACCAATGATGCTTCCAACCCTTAGCTTTTTAATGTCTTTCATTAAAAAAGAACTTAAAACCAATACAGAACCTATATAACCGATAATTTCGGTATTAGAAAAATTTAAAATAGTTACAATCATAAAATTTATTTCCTGTATTTTTCGGTAATTTCAAAAACGTGTTTTAAAATTTCCTTTTCTGTTTCATTAAATACCAATCCTCTGCGTTCAAAAACACGGTTCGCTACCTCTAATGCATCGTTCAATTTATATGTTGTAAAACCAGCAGTTCCGCCCCAAAAAAATGATGGAATAAAATTAGGTGGGTAGCCCGATCCAAATATATTAGCGTTTACGCCAACAACAGTTCCTGTATTAAACATGGTATTAATTCCACATTTACTATGGTCACCCATTATTAATCCGCAAAAAGTTAAGCCTGTATTCACAAAACGCTCATCTTTATAATTCCAAAGTTTTACTTGAGAATAATTGTTTTTAAGATTAGAATTGTTGCTGTCTGCCCCAATATTGCACCATTCGCCCAAAACGGAGTTCCCTAAAAAACCATCGTGTCCTTTATTAGAATAGCCAAAAATTACGGAATTATTTACCTCTCCTCCTACTTTGCTATGCGGACCAATAGTAGTTGCCCCGTATATTTTTGCACCTAATTTTAAAGCGGAATGTTCGCACAAAGCCAATGGACCACGAACTATAGAACCTTCCATTACTTCGGCATCTTTACCAATATAAATTGGACCTGTACTTGCATTTAAAATGGCACATTCAATTTTTGCCCCCTCTTCCACAAAAATATTTTCTTTACCAATTACCTGATTGGTTGCGCTTATCGGTTGCGATTTTCTGCCGTTGGTAATGAGTGTAAAATCTGATATGATGGCAGTCTCGTTCTTTGAAAAAATATCCCAGGGGTTTTCAATATGTAAGGCTGATGCTTGAGATTCAACGAATGAGTAACCACTCACAGCATTTACATCGTTAATTTTATTAGTTCCTGAATTGATGGCTATAGTAACATTTGAAGATACCAATGCCTGACCACTTTTTAACGCCTTTATTTCCTTTTCCAAAACTTCATTCGGACAAAATGAGCCGTTTATCCACATATTTTCAGCATCATTTACCCACTTTAATGGAAATTTATTAGCCAAATACTCCTCTGTTTTTGATGAAGTGATTGTGTTCAATACTTTCTCCCATTTTTCACGGATGGTTAATATACCTATCCTCAGATCAGCTACAGGACGGGTAAAAGTAAGTGGCAATAAGTTTATTCTATTATTATCGTCAAATAAAATATAGTTCATTTTTAATTCTATTAAATTTTAACATTACCGTCATTGAGAGGAACGAAGCAATCTCTAAAAACAAATCAATAAATATTGCTTAGTTCCTCGCAATGACGCGGTTAATTAATTTTTATTAAGCATGGCAAGGTAAGTATCCACTTGTTTTAAAAAGTATTTTAAAGGCTGGGTATTATCTCCTTCAATATTATCTATATCTATCATCAAATCATAAATTTCTTTATCTTTTTCGCTAAACTTCCCTACTTTAAACGTAGCCTTAGATAAGGCTGCAATGTATTTTAAAGGAAAATGATTATTGATATTCAGATCGATTAACAAGTCCAACTTATCCTCCATAAAATTTTCGATGAAAGCATCGGTTGGTTTCCCTAATAAATTCAATTCTTTGTGAGAGATAAAATCATATTCAAGTTTAGAATACGTCATGTTGTGAATTTCTTTTGCGTTAAAAAAGCCTATTACTTTTAACTTTTTACGATTATCACGCAAAGCGTTAACGTATTTTTTTACCAGTTCCAAATCTTCCGCTTTAGTTGCATCAAACAAAATACCAACGGTTTCAACATTTTTAATGTTAAACTTGTTTGGCTTTTGTTCCTTCACAAAATCCTGCAACTCCAACTTTAGGTAAAAGTTAGAAATTAGATTTTTTATGTTTTTAAGAATACTCATTTTATCATGTTTATAAAATCATCTTCCGAAATAATTGGAATACCCAGCTTCTCTGCTTTCTTGTGTTTTTCAGGTCCCATATTGTCGCCTGCTATTACATAACTTGTTTTAGCAGATATTGAGCCCACATTTTTTCCACCATTTTGCTCTATCGTTTTCTTCAAATCATCTCTGGAAAATTTACTAAATACCCCGGAAACCACAAAAGATACATCTTTCAATTTATCACTTGAATTTACCAATTGATCTTCGGATAACTCAAATTGCAATCCGCTCTCCTTTAATCGTTTAATAATATCAGCTGTTTGCTCATTTGAAAAATAATCTAAAATTGCTTTTGCTGTGGTTTCGCCAATATCACCCACTTCAAGTAATTGCTCTAAATTAGCATTTTTTAGGGAATCGATGTTTTTAAAGTAATAAGCCAATTTTTTTGCAGTGGTTTCGCCAATATGACGTATACCAATACCATACAAAACCCTTTCAAATGGAATCTTCTTTGAAGCTTCAATACCTGCAAACAGATTATTGACGCTCTTTTCAGCCATACGTTCCAGTTTAGCAACATCCTCTTTTTTAAGATTATAAATGTCCGCTACATTTTTAACCAAACCTGCATCATACAGTTGTGCAATGGTTTCAGCGCCCAAACTATCAATATTGAGGGCTTTACGTCCAACAAAATGTTCCATTTTACCTTTTACCTGCGGCGGGCAACCTAATTCATTAGGACAGTAATGATTGGCTTCCTCCTCTTTTCTGACCAATGTTGCTCTGCATTCAGGGCATTCGGTAGCGTATATTACTTTATCCGAATATTCATGACGTTTGCTCAAATCAACACCAATAATTTTAGGAATAATCTCCCCACCTTTTTCAACAAAAACAGTATCTCCAACACGTACATCTAATTTTTCAATGATATCGGCATTGTGCAAAGATGCCCGTTTAACAGTTGTTCCTGCCAATGATACTGGTTTTAAATTTGCAACCGGAGTAATGCTTCCTGTACGCCCCACTTGATAAACAATGGATTCTAAAATAGTGCTTACCCTTTGTGTTTTAAATTTATAAGCTATTGCCCAACGTGGCGATTTTGCTGTAAAGCCTAATATACGTTGCTGTTCGTAAGAATTTACTTTTATTACAACACCGTCAATGTCAAATTCTAAATTGTTGCGTTCCTCATCCCAATGATTGATGAAATTAAAAACATCCATAATTTCAGGAGCCATTTTTATATGTTCCGAAATTTTAAAGCCCCATGTTTTGGCAACTTTTAAATTATCATAATGATTGGTATGTGGCAAATCCTCCCCAATCATAAAATATAAAAAACAATCCAAACTCCTTTGAGCAACAATCGCTGAATCCTGCATTTTTAAAGTACCTGCAGCAGCGTTTCTTGGATTTGCCATCAAAGGTTCTTCGTTTTTTTCGCGTTCAATATTTATTTCTTCAAATACCTTTAAAGGCATAAATATCTCTCCGCGTATTTCAAATTCTTTGGGATAATTATGCCCTCTCAACTTTAAAGGAATACTTTTAATCGTTTTTACATTGGTAGTAACATCATCGCCGCTTTCTCCATCACCACGGGTTACAGCCTGCACCAACTCTCCGTTTATATAGGTCAAGCCTATGGCAACTCCATCGTATTTTAATTCGCATACGTATTCCGAATCGTTGCCCAATGCTTTTTTAATCCTGTCATCAAAATCTTTCAGTTCTTCCTCCGAATAGGTATTTCCTAATGATAAAAACGGAATTTTATGTTTAACATTTTTAAACTCTTTGGTGATTTGTCCGCCAACACGTTGGGTCGGGGAATTTGGGCTTAAAAATTCAGGGTATTGTTTTTCTAATTGTATCAGCTCTTCCAGTAATTTATCAAACTCAAAATCGCCGATAGTAGGTTGAGCAGCAACATAATAATTGTAATTATGCTCCTCAATTTTTTTCGTTAACTCTTCTATTTTATGTTTTTCTGATTCACTCATTATTATTAACCTATCCACTTTAAACTTTTCTACTTTAAACCTTGAACTCGTTACATCTTCCCTCGCAATATACGATTTTTACCATTTATATCTTTGAACAATTCTATGTTTTTAAAACCTTTTTCCAATAGCATTTGTATTGTTTCATCTGCCAAATATTCATTTATTTCAAAATATAACTTGCCTTCCGGCTTTAAACTTTTAAGTGCAACATCAGCTATTGATTTATAGAAAATTAAGGGGGCTTCATCACTCACAAACAAAGCTAAGTGAGGTTCAAAATCCAGTACATTTTTATGCATTTGTTCCTGTTCCAAATTTCTGACATAAGGAGGATTGCTAACAATTACATCAAATTTTATTTCAAAAGGTAAAGGTTTATCCAACAAAATATCTTGTTGAACGAATTGAATATCCACTTCATTTAGCTTTGCATTGACTTTAGCTATTTCAAGTGCTTTTTCAGAAATATCAATTGAATAAACAATTGCTAAAGGAATCTTCTTTTTCAATACAATTGGAATGCATCCGCTACCTGTACCGATATCTAAAATAGTAATTAGTCTGGAGTCTTTAGTCTTGTTTCCTGATTCTTGATTCTTGATTCTCTCTTCCCAATTCTCTTTAATAATCAAATGCACCAACTCTTCCGTTTCTTGCCTTGGAATCAAAACATGTTCATTCACAATAAATTTTAACCCGTAAAAATCGGCCTTTCCCAAAATATGTTGAATAGGTCTATTATTTTTCAAATCCTTAATTGCAAAATTAAATTTCAACAATTCTGATTCTGAAATAGTATCATTACCCTTTAATGAAAATTGATTTCGTTTGATATTCACAAACTCTTCAAAACAATATTCAATAAGGGTTTCCAGCTCATTCTTATCATACTGATCTTTAAGTTCGTCACGAAAAAATCGGACAACATCATTTATTTTATTGGATGGGATTCTCATTTACGCAAAAATAGAAATTCTTCTGCTTAAAAATGCTAAATTTGAATTCGATATGAACAATGACGAAAAATACATGAGGCATAGCCTTGACCTTGCAGTGAAAGGTTTGGGAAATGTTGCACCCAACCCAATGGTTGGTTGTGTAATTGTTTGTGACGAAACCATTATTGGTGAAGGTTATCACAAGCAATACGGACAAGCACATGCCGAAGTAAACGCCATCAATTCTGTTGAAAATAAAGAACTATTAAAAACAGCTACTCTATATGTAAACCTAGAACCCTGCTCACACTTTGGTAAAACACCACCTTGCTGTGATTTAATCATCAAATATAAAATCCCGGTAGTGGTGATTGGTAATATTGATACCAATCCGCTTGTTGCAGGAAAAGGCATAAAAAAATTAAAAGATGCCGGTATTGACGTAAAATCAGGCATTTTAGAAGTCGAATGTAAAAAGCTAAACAAACGTTTTTTCACTTTTCACGAAAAAAAACGTCCTTACATTATATTAAAATGGGCTCAATCTGCTGATAGTTTTATTGATACAAAACGTGATGAAGAACATAAAGGTATCCCTATTCAAATAAGCAATTCGGATTCAAAAAAATTACTACACCTGTGGCGCAGTCAGGAACAGGCTATAATGGTTGGTACTAACACCGCTTTGCTCGACAATCCTAAATTAACGGCAAGAGGCGTTGAAGGAAAAAATCCACTACGTATTACCATCGATAAATGGTTACGCATACCTAAACATTTTAATCTTTTCGATAAAACTGCACCTACGCTTATTTTTACGGCAATGGATGCCGAATCTCAAACCAATTTAGAATATGTAAAAATTGATTTTGAACAAGCTGTTATCCCACAAATATTGCAGGAATTATATAATAGAAACATTCAATCCCTTATAGTAGAAGGTGGTGAACGGATACTCAACAATTTTATAGATTTAAATCTTTGGGATTCTGCTCGTGTATTTATTGCCGAAAAAAAATTATTAAAAGGAGTAAATGCTCCTGTATTAAATGGACTGCCTGTAGTGAAAGAAAATATTAGCGGTGATAAATTATTGTTTTATTTGAATGACAAATTATGAAACTATTAAAACAAATGTGTGCCATTCATGCTCCTTCGGGCAACGAAGTAGCAATGACAGATTTCCTTTTATCTTACATCAATAAGAACAAAAAAAAATGGAAAGTTCAACCTCAAGTATTTTCAGGAGAAGGATTTCAGGATTGTATCATTTTGGTATTTGGGAAACCAAGAACGGCTATTTTTGCTCATATTGATAGTATTGGATTTACTGTGAGATACGACAATGAATTGATAAAAATTGGTGGTCCCAGAACTGAAACCGGCTTCGAATTAGTTGGCGAAGACAGCAAAGGAAACATTGATTGCAAACTGCACTTTGATAAACATAACAACATTACTTACAAATATAAAAGAGAAATTGACAGAGGAACCGCGTTAACATTTAAACCCAATTGGAGAGAAACTAAAGAGTTTGTACAATGTTGTTATATGGATAACAGATTGGGAGTTTGGAATGCTTTACAAGTTGCGGAAACATTAAAAGATGGCATAGTCGTTTTTTCTTGTTGGGAAGAACATGGAGGAGGAAGTGTATCATATCTGCAAAAATTCATTTACGAGAAGTACAAAGTAAAACAAGCGCTTATTTCTGATATTACATGGGTGACCAAAGGTGTGCCTCATGGCAAAGGAGTTGTTATATCCTTACGTGATAGTTTAATTCCAAGAAAAAGCTATGTAGATAAAATAATAGAAATCGCTAAAAAGTCAAAAGTGCCATATCAACTGGAAGTAGAAGGCACAGGAGGAAGTGATGCGAAAGAATTGCAAATGTCCGAACACCCTTGGGACTGGTGTTTTATCGGCGCGCCAGAAGATCATGTACATTCTCCAAACGAAAAAGTATTCAAAAAAGACATTGAAGCAATGGTAGATTTATATAAAGTATTGATGGAGAAAATGTAATAAAAAAAAAGCGTCTCTTTTTATCTAGAGGCGCTTTGTGATGTTATAGTATTTTTACTTTAAAACTTATAGGCAGCTCCAAAACCAATAGTTTCACCCATACCTCCCAAACTAACTGTTGTGTTAGTAGGAATCAAATTTTTATTATAATTATTAGAAAATGTTAAACTAGGATAAACATAATTTATAAAACCTAAGTTTACAAATAATGCAAAATGATCTGTCAAATAAAAACGAGGTGTAAGCATAAAACCGTTATTTGCACCATTATCTTTTACTACTGTATTAAAACTATCGTTGTATTTTATATTAATGTTAGAAACACCTAAAAAAAGTGAAATGGGCATTTCAAACCGTTTTGTTTTTATAAAATGGAAATTCAAAACAAAATCAAAATCAATCCCCCTATTACTCTTTGCGGAATCGAAATAATTTGAATACGCAAAACGTGCTCCCAATCCAAACCAATTACTGAAACCATATTCAGCCTGAATTGGTACAATTATAGAGGTTGCTGATTCTTTTTTGTCAAAATCTTTTTTATTATTTCCAACTACAATGGTTTCTCGCCTTAAGGTTTTATATCCTGCAACTCCTATTCCGACATCAACAATAATATTCCCTGGCTCAAATATAGTACTCTTACTCTTAGCTTTATCTTGAGCATTAGTAGTTCCCGAAACAATAAATGCGGATGCTATTAGTATTATTTTTTTCATATTGACACATTACATTTATCAAAAATAATTTTACATTTTAATAAAGTTAACATATATTTTTTAATATTAAAACATTTTTTGGATAAAGTAAGTAGTTACTATTATCAATACGATACCTAAGAAGTTTAAAATAAATTGCAGTAGGCTATAATTTTACCATATTATAAATTCTTTTTTGCTTGAATTTCACAAATTTAAGAATTGAACTGAAATTCTTTTTAGTTTTGAAACGGAAAGTCTAACCTTATTAAAAATGGCTGTAATTAAAACAATTTGAGATAAGAGAATAAAAAAAATAGACGTTATAAAGTAGTAATCAGAAATTAAAAGATATAAAAAAATGAGAATAGTTTTTATGGGAACGCCGGAGTTTGCTGTGCAGTCGTTAGATATTCTCTTGCGAAATAATTACACTATTGTTGCCGTAATAACAGTTCCTGACAAGCCCGCAGGGCGTGGACAACAAATCCAACAATCGGCAGTAAAAAAATATGCAGTTGAAAAAGGCTTAACTATTCTTCAACCCGATAAATTAAAAAATGAAGATTTTATCCAACAATTAAAAAAACTCAAAGCTGATTTGCAAATTGTTGTAGCATTCCGAATGTTACCAGAAGTAATTTGGAATATGCCACCATTAGGCACTATTAACCTACATGGCTCATTATTACCGCAATACAGAGGTGCTGCGCCTATCAATTGGGCAATCATCAATGGAGAAAAGGAAACAGGAGTATCTACATTTTTTTTACAACACGAAATTGATACCGGTAAAATTATATTTCAAGAAAAAATGCCAATCAATGATAATGAAACCGCGGGTGATATCCATGATAGACTTATGCTGATTGGAGCTAAACTGATTTTAAAAACCGTGCAAGCAGTTGAAAATGGGGGGTATCCTCAAATAGACCAAGCGACATTAATTGCCCCTGATATTGAAATTAAGAATGCTCCTAAAATTTTTAAAGACGATTGTAAAATTGATTGGAACAAATCAATAGATGAAATACACAATTTTATTTGTGGCTTAAGTCCATACCCTACAGCATTTACAGAGCTTTTATCACCGGACGGAAATAACATCACGTTAAAGATATTTAATTGCAAAAAAGAATATGCGGAAAACGATATGGAATACTCCACTCTTAACAGTGATTCTAAAAGCTATCTAAAGCTTACTGTTAAAGGGGGATACATACATATTACTGATTTGCAATTGGCCGGAAAAAAGCGAATGTTAATACACGATTTTCTAAGAGGATTTCAATTTAATACCAATTGGAAAATAAATTCGTCGAAAATTAGTTCTTGAAATCAATTTCAACAATGCAACTATATATATAGATACAGACATCTAAATTGCTGTAAGTAAGTATTAAAAACACATTCCATACATACACCCTCTATAACATAGCAATAAGTCCCATTGCAAGTTCGGTTATTAACAAAAATGCGACTTATCAACAAAATCACACTTTTTTAGCTTGGAGCATTGCATTATATATGATTTATTGTAAATTTGTTTTAATAATTAATTAATGTTTAACCCTTAAAAACAAATTAACATGAACAAAGCAGAATTAGTTGACGCTATCTCTACAGAAGCAAAGTTAACAAAAGCAGATGCTGGTAGAGCATTGGAAGCATTCGTAAACGCTACAACAAAAGCACTTAAAAAAGGTGACAGAGTTGCGTTAGTTGGTTTCGGTTCATTCTCTATCTCTAAAAGAGCTGCTAGAGTTGGTCGTAACCCTCAAACAGGAAAAGCTATTAAAATTGCTGCTAAAAAAGTAGCTAAATTTAAAGCTGGTGCTGACTTAGCTAAAACAGTTAACAAGTAATTGTCAACTAAGTAAATAAAAAAGTCTCGCAGTAATGCGGGACTTTTTTGTTTATATATCTTTACATTCCAAAAATAAAAAACATTGCACTTGAACAATACAAGTATTCAAAAAGAATTGATAGACTATTTATCAAACTTAATTTCAGAAAACAGAAGAGCTAAATTTGATGAAGTACTCAACTACCGTACGCGTCATATTACGATAGTACTTGAAGATTTATATCAACCGCATAATGCAAGTGCGGTATTACGCTCCTGCGATATTTTTGGGATACAGGATATTCACGTAATTGAAAATAAAAATGAATATACCATTGCCAGAGATATTGCGCTTGGTTCACCCAAATGGTTAAATATCCATAAATATAACGGAACAGAAAACAATACTGTTAATTGCATTAACACGCTTAAAGAACAAGGGTACCGCATTGTGGCTACCAGTCCGCACAAAAACGGATGCAGCATTGAAGAACTGTCGGTTGAAAAACCTTTAGCATTAATATTTGGAACTGAATTAACAGGTATTTCAGACGTAGTAGGAGAACATTCGGATGAATTTGTAACAATACCAATGTTTGGTTTTACCGAAAGTTTTAATATTTCAGTATCTGCCGCCTTGTGTTTACACTCCTTAACAGCTAAACTTCATCAATCAGCTGCTAATTGGCATTTGAGTGAATTAGAAAAACAAGAATTATTGTTGACCTGGTTAAGAAATTCAATTAGAAGGGTAGAATTAATTGAACAGTATTTTATAAAAAAAAGAACGTAAGAGATGCTACAAACAAAATATTTTTGCTTGTTTGTTTTCTAAAATAGATGTACGTTTGCAAAAAAAATTTAATCAATACAATAAAAAATACATACAATGGGAAAAGGAGATAAAAAAAGCCTTAAAGGCAAGATTACTATGGGCTCTCACGGAGTAACCAGACCGTCTAAAAAAAATAAAGCTAAATTGGCAGCTGTAAAAAGAGCTGATGCACCCAAAAAAAACGATTCACCTAAAAAAACTGATGAGAAAAAAGCTGCAGCACCTAAAAAAACTGCAAAAAAAGCTGACTAGTTTTTATAATAATAAAAAAATCCCTCATTAAACTTTATTAATGAGGGATTTTTTTTTGTTATATCTAACTGCATTAAATTATTCACTCCTTCAAGTTGACATAAAACAAAGCCTTATCACCAATATGACCGCCTGTTTGATCCATTTTTTTTAATAATAAATCAATTCGAGTTACCTCCTTATGCATTTTAAATGCGTTTTCATCAAAAGTCCATTTTTCTCTCATTCGAATAGTTGATAGATCATCTGGTGTAATTTTTTGCGAGGTCATTTCACCCATATTATTTAACTGAATATTATTTAACAGCTCTTGTACTTGCTCAACAGTTAAAACTTGGTCGGTAATAATATTATAAGCCTTTTGTTTGCCTGATAATACCGCCTCAACAATTGTTTTAAATATTTTTTCACGATCTACATTTTTATTTACTGAATTCCAGTACTCATCATCCCAACCTTCGGGCTTAATCAATACTGTTTTAGACTCAACCAATTCAGCCCAAACAGGGGCATTAGTTAAACCTTTTTTATTGGTTTTATTACATGATGAAAAGAGGATGATTGTTAGTGCCCCGATAACAATAGAATGTTTTATTTTCATAACACTATTTAGATTAAATTTGTTTTAAATTAATGGATATTACTTTTTAAAAATAAAATAAACTGCTAATATCAAAAATAAAAATCCTATAAAATGGTTCATTTTTAATACTTCGTTTTTAAAAAACAATAATGAAAAAACAGTAAAAATAACCAATGTTATTACTTCCTGAATTACTTTTAGTTGCCATAAATTAAAAGGTCCACCATTTTCGCTATAACCTAATCTGTTTGCCGGAACTTGCAATGAATACTCAAAAAAAGCAATGCCCCAACTAACCAATATAACACCAATTAAGCCTAAATTATTGAACCAGCTCATTTGTTTAAACTTTAAATGTCCGTACCATGCAAAGGTCATAAAGGTATTGGATAGAATTAATAATATTATTGTAAAAAGAGCCTTTTTCATTTTTGTTGATGCTTAAATTGAGTGTGAAAGTATTGTAAATATTCTTTCACACAAAATATTTCTTAAATTAGCATTATCAATGGTGTATGATTATTATAAAATATTAGAAATACCTCGCAACGCTAGCTTAGATGATATTAAACGAGCATACAGAAACAAAGCTAAAATGTTGCATCCAGATGTAAATAATTCACCAAAAGCAAATGAAGTATTCATTGTGATTAATGAAGCTTACCAAGCACTTATTGACGATCGGAAGCGTTATTTGCACGATATTAAATTAAATTACACCGATGCCGTAAAATTAGACATACAACGTAAAAAACACTACTACGGCTCTTCTTATGGAGGTTCACATACAGGTTTTGCTAGTAACAGAGATAAAAACTACACTAAAGAAAACTACAAAGTAAAAACAGAAGAAGATTATTACAATCAATCTCCATTTTTATACAATTCATTTTTTATAAGCGGAATGTTTGTTGGCTTTTTGATTTTAATAGTAACCGTGAAGGGAACAATAGAACATTATTGGCCTCCACCTTTTGGATTAATCAGTTTGGCTGGCATTGCACTTATACGTGATGGTTGGAAAGGCTTTTTGGGAAAAAAGACCATCGCAAGTAATTTGGCTAAATTATTCAGGAAATAAAAAGCCCCGAAAAATAATTTTTCGGGGCTTTTTATAAATATTTAATTTAACTATTTGTCTAAATCTTCAAAACTAACATCGGAAAAATGTGAATTACTTTTCACCGCTCCTGAGGCTGTAACTTCGGTATTTGATCGTTCAGATACAACGCCTTCCTCTATTGGAGATACTGATTTAATATAATCAACGGCTTCATTTAAACCTTCTGAAAATTTTTCAAAATCTTCTTTATATAAAAACAATTTATGTTTTTCGTAAAAAAATTTACCATCATCACCAAAACGTTTTTTACTTTCTGTAACGGTTAGATAATAATCATTCCCTTTAGTGCTTTTTACATCAAAGAAATACGTTCTCTTCCCTGCTCTAACTACTTTTGAGAAAATTTCTTCTCTATCCGAACCATTTTTTTCAAATCCTTCTTCCATCGCCATAATGTTATTGTTTATAGTTAAATTTACTTCACTTGGCAAATATTTTAAAAAAATAAGTTAAAAGCAAGATTTGTTAATAACTTTATATTTTTAAACAGTCCTTTTCTGGGGTTAAGATGTTAAAAAAATGTTTTGGAAACAAAACTGCTGTATTATTTTTATGTAAGCATTACCATAAACTTATTTCGAAGCTTATTTTTCAATTTTTTCTTCTTCCAACAATTGCATTTGGTGCAACTCAAAGTAAATTCCCCTTTTATCTAACAGTTGATTGTGGTTGCCTTGTTCAATAATTTCTCCATGATCAAGTACAATTATATTATCGGCATTTTTTACTGTAGAAACGCGGTGACTTATAATAATAGATGTTTTACCCTTCATCACTTGTTTTAAGTTATGAAGTATCTCTTCTTCTGTTTCGGTATCAACAGCCGAAAGACAATCGTCAAAAATTAAAAGCTGGGGTTGTTTCAAAATGGCTCTTGCTATTGATATCCTTTGTTTTTGTCCGCCCGAAAGTGTAATACCCCTCTCCCCTACTATTGTTTCAAAGCCCAAAGGAAAATCTATAATATTGGAATAGATTGCCGCATTTTTTGCAGCTTTTTCAATGGCATCATTATTATTGTCGGTATCTGCGCTAAAAGCTATGTTATTGGAAATAGTATCTGAAAATAAAAATACCTCCTGAGGCGCATAGCCAATTTGAGATCGAATATCATATAAATTCAACTTTTTAATATCTGTATTATTCATGAGTACTTGTCCTGAATTCACATCGTATAACCTGCAAATTAATCCGGCAACGGTAGATTTACCTGAGCCTGTTCGACCAATAATTGCAAGGGAAGTACCTTTGTTTACTTTAAAGGAGATATTGTTAAGCGCCTTTATACCAGAATCTGAATAGGTGAAATTTACATTTTTAAATTCAATACCGTTTATTCCTTGCAGTTGTATTAAAGCTTGCTGTTCGGCTGTTGATGTTTCAACATTATTGCGTATTTCGGGAACAGTATGTAAAAATTCATTGATGCGGGTTTGAGAAGCGGCTGCACGCTGAATGAGCGAAGTTACCCAGCCTAAAGAAGCAATTGGCCAAGTTAACGCATTCACATATAAAATAAACTCTGCAATATTACCATAGCTTACTTTGCCTTCCATAACTAGTTTACCACCTACAAAAACAATAAATACATTGCTTAATCCTATCAATAATATCATAATGGGTTGAAACAAAGATTCGGTTTTTACCAAATCAATGGTTCTTTTACGATACTCCAAACTTTGATTTTCAAATTGGTTAACCGAATAATTTTCCCGCCCGTACGCTTTTAATACCCTAATTCCTGAAAAAGCTTCCTGAGCATAAGTAGTAATATTGGATAACTGTTCCTGTATTTGGGTGCTTTTTTTATTGATAGTATTACTCACATAATAAATTGCAACAGCTAGTATTGGCAATGGGAGCAACACATATAATGTAAGTGTTGGGTTTACATGTAACATTACCACAATGGTTAAAATAAACCTAAAAAGGGTGTTTAAAATATACATAACCGCCGGTCCAATATACATCCTCACCCTACCAACATCTTCGCTAATCCTACTCATCAAATCGCCCGTGTTGTTTCGTTTATAAAAAGCCATATCAAGCTGCTGGTAATGCTCATATATTTCGTTTTTAAGATCATACTCAATCAAACGCGACATAACAATAAAACTTTGTCGGGTAAAAAATAAAAAGATACCACTCAAAACTGCTAATCCCAGTATTTGTCCGGCATAGATAAGCAATTGATGCAACAAAAACTCTTTATCGGGATTGCCTGAATTGGCTTTTATAAAGTCAATAGCTTTTCGGGCATAGGTAAAGCCATCAACCGCAAAATAATTGGAAACACCAACAAATACAATCCCCAACAAAAAGCGCCAACGGTATTTATAAAAATATTTATTAATGTGTTTAAGAGACTTCAAGGGGAATTAGGTTTATTTAATACAGATATATAAGCTAAATTGGTTATCTTCGTGCCCGCAAATTTAGATAAAATTTTATTCGTATATGTTAAACAGAAGGTATTTAAGAATTAAGGCAATGCAGGCTTTGTATGCATTTTTCCAATCCGACAATAATGATTTGGGAAAAGGTGAGCGTGAATTGTTTGTTGGAATAAATAAAATTTATGATTTATATATTTATCAACTTGCCTTTTTATTAGAATTACAGCACGTTGCCAATGTTTTGAGCGAAGATGCCAAAAATAAAAGATTACCAACCAGCAACGATCTTAATCCCAACTTAAAATTTATTGAGAACAAATTTATTGCTCAATTAGCTGAAAACATTCACTTAAAACGCGAAATAAATAACCGTAAAATAAGCTGGAACAATGAGTTTGAACTGGTAAAAAAGGTTTTTAACAATATTAAAGTTAGCGATGCTTACGGAAAATATATGAATGTAAGCGACAATTCCTATCAAACCGATAAGGATTTTATTTTAGATATTTTTAAAGAACACATTGCCGATTTTGAATTAGTAAACCACATTTATGAGGAGAAAAATTTGAATTGGGGTGACGACATCTATCTGGTTAACCCGATGGTAGTAAAAACAATTGAATCCTTCAAGGAAAATTCTATCCCCGATTTCCAATTAATACCTTTGTATAAGGATAAAGAAGAAGATGAACAATTTGTAAAAGATCTTTTCCGGCAAACCATACTTCAAGAACCGGAAACAAAAAAATTAATTGCTGATAAAACTCAAAACTGGGAAGTAGAGCGTATTGCCATGATGGATGTTTTATTAATGAAAATGGCTTTAACAGAGATATTATATTTTTCGGGTATACCTGTTAAAGTTACATTGAATGAGTTTATTGAAATATCAAAAATGTACAGCACTCCTAAAAGTAAAATATTTATCAACGGTATTTTGGATAAATTGCTTGTTGATTTTAAAACCGAAGGAAAACTTAATAAAATTGGCAGAGGTTTAATGGAATAAGTAATAAGAAAGGTAGAATGTAGAAGTCAGAAAAAAAATCATAAAATGAAAATAAAAACATTTCCCATACTCATTATCCCCTCAATTGCATGTTTACTAGCCTTTTCTGCTTGTAATAGTAAAAAAAACGCAGAGTCTGGTACTTTAATTAATTCGGACACAACTGCTGTTATAACCTTTACGGAAGTTGAACATGATTTTGGCACTATTACACAAGGCGAAAAAGTTACTCATGCCTTTAAGTTCAAAAATACTGGCAGCACCAATCTGTTAATAATATCCGCTCAAGGAAGTTGCGGTTGCACTGTACCTTCCTATCCAAAAGAACCAATCTCTCCAGGCAAAGAAGCCAACGTAGATGTAGTATTTGATAGCGATGGTAAATCTGGAAAAGTAGAAAAAACGGTTACGCTTTTAACCAATTGTATACCCAATACCAATGTTTTAACCATACATGCAAATATTAGAGTACCGGAAGAAAATAAATAAACTTTTTAAATTAAACTCTTTAACTTTAAACAAAAATAAACAATGAACACAACAAACATTTTATTAATGGCAGGCGGCGGTCAAGCCGGATTATTAGAACAATTTGGCCCCTTAGTTTTAATTATCGTAGTATTTTATTTTTTTATGATACGCCCTCAATTGAAAAAAACAAAAGATCAAAAAAAGTTTCGTGAAAATATCTCAAAAGGTGATAAAATTGTAACTATTGGCGGTATTCACGGAAGAATTGTAGATGTACAAGAAAAAACATTTATTATTGAAGTAGAAGGCGGTCACAAATTAAAAATTGAAAAAGGTGCCGTTTCAATGGATTCATCATCGATGCTTACTGAAGAACAAAAATAAAAGCACTTGAAGTCACCACTCTTTAAAAATATTAGCAATACTCCCAGCAAGGAGGGTGTTCGTATTAACAGACGAGTGGTGACCTTTATGTTTTGTTTAATTGTTTCCGCTTTTTTTTGGGTAATGATGTCGCTTTCAAAAGAGTATAGCATCGAAATTAAATTCCCTGTTAGTTATATTAATTTCCCCATTGATAAAGTTATATCCAACCAATTACCCGCAACAATTGATATCGAAATAAAATCAACAGGATTTAATTTGCTGGTATACAAGATTAAACAAAAACGCGATACTGTATTTATAGATGCGAAAGACTCTAAACATCTGCCAAAAAAAAATAATTTTTACATTTTACCCAATGCTCGAATTGATAAAATAGCCGCTCAGTTTAATAATAATATTAAGATAATAAAGATTTATCCCGACACTATCTTCCTTAATTATAATAAAAAAAAATCCAAGCTAGTTCCTGTAAAAGCGAATATTAAAATTGATTTTGCCAATCAATATCAACAAAGTGATTCTATTCAACTTACACCAAATTTTATAACTGTTTCTGGAGCATCTGAATTGGTAGATAGAATCAAATTTATTGAAACTAAAACAATAAAATTAAAAAAAGTGTCTGACACTATTTCGATACAACTTCAAATTAATAAAACACCTAATTTAAAATTAGTTGATGTATCCCAATTAACCGTTAAAGCTAAAATAAATGTAACTAAATTTACAGAAGCCAGTATTGAACTGCCAATTGAAGTTGCAAACTTACCTTCGGGTTTTACACTAAAAACCTTCCCTGATAAAATAACTGTTAAATATAATGTGGCATTTAAAAAATATGAAAGCATTACCCCTCTACAATTTAAAGCAATTGTAGATTATTCTAAAATTGAAAGCAAAAATAATAAACTAAAAATTCAACTGGTTAAGTACCCATCCGATATTAGGTCTATAAAAATTAGTCCGGAAAAGGTTGAATATATTATCAGAAAATAAATACATTTTTTTCTTACTAACTTAGACCAACAATATAAATATTCCAAACATGTTAAAAATAGGAATAACAGGCGGTATAGGCAGCGGTAAAACTACTATATGCAAAGTATTTCAATTACTTGGCATACCTGTATATTTTGCCGATGATGAAGCTAAAAAATTATTGGATACTTCTTTTGAAGTAAAAATAAATATCATCAGCACTTTTGGCAAGGAGGTTATTGATGCCAATGGAATAATTGATAGAAAGATACTAGCATCAAAGGTTTTTAATAACAAAGAAAATCTCGAAAAATTAAATAGTATCGTACATCCCGCGGTTGCTAAACATTTCGAGAATTGGTTGCACGAAAATAAATCTGCTAAATACATTTTAAAAGAAGCCGCTATTTTATTTGAAAGCAATGCCAATAAAGCTGTTGACAAAATAATAACAGTTACCGCTCCAATTGAATTAAAAATACAACGAGCCATGCAACGTGATAATACGGATAGAACTGCCATTGAACAACGCATCAAAAATCAACAGAGTGATGAAGAAAAAATTAAGCGATCACATTTTGTAATTTATAACGATGAACAACAATTGTTGATTCCTCAAATAATTGACATTCATCATAAACTTATCAAGTTGCAATAGAACAATGGAAAATCAAGAAAATTCATTTCATGAAACCTATCGTCAACCAAATGGTCAATCCTTTTGGCTACAACCATTACCCAATGCCAATACAGTTTTAATACTTGGTATTATTTCAATTCTTACTTGTTTTTGGTTTAGTTTTATTGGTTTAACTTTAGGTATAATTGCGCTAGTACTGGCATCCAAGTCAAATAAATTATATCAGCAAAACCCAAATATGTATACTCCAGCTTCCTATACAAACTTAAAAGCCGGCAAAATTTGCGCAATCATTGGCACCTGCCTTTCTGCAATTTATTTGTTAATTATTACCATTTTTCTTGCATCAATTGTTGCCATTTTTGCAAATATGCCTTGGGACATGATGAAATAATATTTTTTTTAGACCCAATACATAGATGAAAATAATTGACGTAAGCCAAATCAGAGAGCTCGATAAATTTACAATCGAACACGAGCCCATCTCTTCTATTAATTTGATGGAAAGAGCTGCTTTGAGTTGTGTAAATTGGGTTTTACAAAAATATGATGAACGTACGCACTTAACAATTATTTGCGGACAAGGAAATAATGGCGGTGATGGTTTAGCAATTGCTCGCCTTTTAGTCGAAAAAAAATATTCTGTTCAGGTACTTATCATTCATCACTCCGAAATTTTTTCGGCTGATTTTACGGTAAACTATGAACGATTAAAACTTATTTCAAAACCTAATTTAAGTGTTCAGGAAATTAAAAGTATAGAACAGTTGGTTGATAATTTAAACATTCACCAACCCAATGTTTTGATTGATGCACTAATTGGAGCAGGCTTAAACAAACCTATTAATGGTATAATTAAAGATGTAATTCACTTCATTAACAGGAATCATTTCCCTGTAATTTCAATTGACATACCAACAGGATTATATACTGACACGTTGAATAACATAAACGATTCGATTGTAAAAGCTTCGTTCACACTTAGTTTTCAATTTCCAAAATTATCATTTATGTTTCCAGAAAACGCAGGTTATATAGGCGAGTTCAGCGTTTTAGATATTGGATTAAATAATGATTATATTAACTATTTGCCTACTAAAAATTTCTTCATTACAAAAAACGACATCCATACATTTTTTAAAACAAGAAACAAAGTAGCCCACAAAGGCAATTTTGGTCACGCTTTAATTGTTGCCGGTAGTTTTGGGAAAATAGGTGCAGCTGTACTTTCGGCTAAAGCCTGCATGCATTCAGGTGTTGGATTACTTAGCGTTCATATTCCTAAATGTGGTTATGAAATTTTACAAACAACCTTACCTGAGGCTATGGTAGATGCGGATAGTGAAAATAATTTTATTTCAGATAATTTCCGCTTAGAAAAATACAACGCCATTGGCATTGGACCGGGAATTGGTATCGAAAAACAAACACAAAATGCACTTAAATTATTGATCCAAAATACTACCGTGCCTGTTGTGTTTGATGCTGATGCGCTTAATATCATTGCTGAGAATAAAACATGGTTGGCTTTTTTGCCTGCTAATAGCATTTTTACCCCACATCCAAAAGAGTTTGAACGCCTTGCGGGTAAATCAGAAAAAAGTGTTGAACGTTTAAAAATACTACGTGAATTTTCTTTCAAGAACAAAGTTTACGTTGTTTTAAAAGGCGCTCATACTTCAATTGCTTGTCCTAATGGTGATATGTATTTTAATTCAACCGGCAACCCGGGTATGGCAACCGGAGGTTCCGGCGATGTACTTACAGGTATTATCACCGCATTATTAGCTCAAGGTTATTCTTCGGAAGAAGCTTGTATCTTAGGAGTTTATTTACATGGATTAGCGGGCGACTTTGCTGCACAACACAAATCCGAAGAAAGCATGATTGCTTCAGATATTATTGAAGGTTTGAGTGCTGGATTCAATTATTTACGGACAATATAATTTTAAATGAACCACATTTAATCTTTACTATTTATTATGTAAGCGTAAAATCTAACTATATCACTTACCTTTTCTCAAAGGAAACATTCTTCTAATATTTGAAAAGCTAGGTGTATCGTCAGTGGTAAAAACACCTTGTTTGGTATTTTTTACATCCTCTATAGAATAAAATGCTGAAGGATTATACTGGCGTATCAATTGAACTACGTCTCTTACATTTTTACGCTTTATTATGGTAAACACCATTTTAACCGGCCCTGTTGCCCCTTCAGCATCTACAACCGTTATTCCGTGATTATGCTGTACAAGTGCCTTTAACAACTCATCACAATTTTGATTGGTAATGATACGTATAACCTGCAAACCAAGTGCTAATTTTTCTTCAATAAACAGTCCTACATAAGTACCTGTGGCAAAACCTCCGGCAAAGGCAAAATAACAAGCAACGTTATTAAGGTTTTTCATTACCTGTGCCACTACAATAATCCAAATAAGTACTTCAAAAAAACCTAAAATTGGAACTATGGTTCGATAACCTTTAGAAATAAAAACATGCCGCAAGGTTCCTAAACTAACATCACAAACCCTTGAAAAAAATATGAGTAATGGTAATATTACCCAGTCATAATAATCAAAATTTTCCAAAATAGAACCCGACATATTCACGCCACAAGTATTGATAGTTTACAAAGGTATTTAAAAAAACTCACAATTCTTTTTTTGCAGGTAATGGATTTTTACTACTTTCGCGTCTTAGTAATTTATAAAAAAGGTTTAAAAATAAGTGTAAATTAAATACATCTAAAAAAAAATTTAGATGAAGCATATACTGCTTTAGGTAATCAAATCATTAGCTAAAAAGCTACGTTTACTCCTTAGCCGATGCAATTTTAGATTAAATTTCATACAAGTACGACACAAAATTTGATTCTTAAAAAAACAAGTACACTTAAGTTAGTTAAATTATGAAGGTAGGAATTCCATCGGAAATTTTTCCAAATGAATTAAGGGTTGCGGCTACGCCAAAAACCGTTAAACGTTTACAGAAACAAGGGTTTGAAGTTTTTATTCAGCATAACGCTGGAGTAAAAGCAAATTTTTCTGATAAAGATTTTGAAGAAGCGGGTGCTAAAATAGTTGCTACGGCTGCTGATATATATGGTAAATCGGATATTGTGCTAAAGGTTAAAGAACCTTCCATGGAAGAAGTTGACATGATGAAAGAAGGTTTGGTGATGCTGAGTTATTTGTGGCCAGCTCAAAACCAACCTTTACTTCAAAAATTAGCCGATAAAAAAGTAAATGCGGTGGCGATGGATGCGATACCTCGTATTTCCAGAGCACAAAAAATGGATGTATTGTCATCCATGGCAAACATTGCAGGATACAGAGCTGTAATAGAAGGAGCTTACCATTTTGGAAGATTCCTTAATGGACAAATTACTGCGGCAGGTAAAGTAGAGCCTGCAAAGGTTTTGGTGATTGGTGCTGGAGTAGCTGGTTTAGCTGCTATTGGAGCCGCTAATTCATTAGGTGCTATTGTTAGAGCCTTTGATACGCGTAAAGAAGTTGCGGAACAAATTGAATCAATGGGTGCGCAATTCTTAACTGTTGAAATAAATGAAGATGGTGCAACATCATCTGGTTACTCAAAAGAAATGAGTAAGGAATTTATTGAAGCTGAGATGAAATTATTTTCAGAGCAAGCTAAAGAAGTTGATATAGTAATTACCACTGCACAAATTCCCGGTAGACCTGCTCCTAAATTATGGATGGATTATCACGTAGCTGCAATGAAACCAGGTTCTGTTATTGTTGATTTAGCAGCATCTTCAGGAGGAAATTGTGATTTAACTAAAAACGGGGAAGTTTACACAACCGATAATGGAGTTATTATGGTTGGTAAATTAAATCAATTACCTAGTCAGGCGTCACAGTTATATGGAAACAACTTATGTCATTTATTAGATGATATGGGGAAAGCCGAAAAATGGAAAATAGATATGGAAGACGCTGTTGTTTCAAGAGCAATGGTAACTTACAATGGTAAAATTAATTGGCCACCAGCACCACTTCCTGTTAGTCCGACAGCAGGTGGTGGAGCTAAAAAAAATTTAGCACCAACTGCAGAAAAAGTGAAAATATCTGAAGCTGAAAAAGCAAAAAAAGCAGCTACTTCAACAATAATTAGTATAGGTGTAGTTGGTGGATTATTATTGTTGGTAGGTAATTCTGCACCACCCGAATTTATACAACATTTTACCGTATTTATATTGGCCGTTTTTGTGGGTTGGCAACTAATAACAAATGTTGCTCATTCATTACATACACCTTTAATGGCGGTAACAAATGCTATCAGCGGTATTATAGTTGTTGGAGGTTTATTACAAACAACTGAAGACCCAACAAACCCAATGACCATTTTAGCTTTTATAGCCATTTTAGTTGCCAGCATTAATATTGTTGGAGGTTTTGTGGTTACTCACCGTATGTTGAACATGTTTAAAAAATAAGAAAACCGTCTTCGTACAAACTTTGGTAGATAAATAAAATATATTATTATGGCTATAGGAATTCAAACAGCAGCATATCTATTTGCAAGTATTCTGTTTATTTTAAGTTTAGGAGGCTTATCCTCTCAAGAATCCGCAAAACGCGGTGTGTTTTATGGTATTACAGGAATGGCTATCGCTATTTTAGCTACAATAATGGGGCAACATGTACATGGACATGTTTATATTATTTCAGCTATTACTATAGCATCGGTTATTGGAATTTTATTGGCTCGTAAAGTTGAAATGACTTCAATGCCTCAGTTAGTTGCAATTTTACATAGTTTTGTTGGTTTAGCGGCGGTGTTGGTTGGATTTGGTTCGTATTTAGACCCACATACGCATACACTTCAAGGTGCGGCGCATAATATTCATTTAACGGAAGTTTACATTGGTATTTTTATTGGATCAGTAACCTTTACTGGTTCAATTATAGCTTGGGGTAAATTGGAAGGTAAAATACGTAGTAAAGCTTTATTGTATACTGGCAGACATGCAGTAAATTTAATATTACTATTAATTACCATTGTTTTAGGTGTTTTATTTGCACAGCAAGAAGGTACTGACGGTTTGCTTTATTTAATTATAATGACTGCTATTGCTTGTTTTATTGGAGTAATGTTGGTTATGGCAATTGGCGGTGGAGATATGCCAGTAGTAGTTAGTATGCTTAACTCCTATTCAGGCTGGGCTGCATCAGCAGCAGGATTTATGTTGGGTAACGATTTGTTAATTGTTACAGGAGCATTAGTTGGTAGCTCTGGTGCAATACTTTCTATACACATGTGTCATGCTATGAATCGCTCTTTCATTTCTGTAATATTAGGTGGTTTTGGGAATGCTCCTGCTGTTAAAGGAGAGGCAAAAACTATTGAAGGCGAAGTAACATCATTAAATCATGAAGAAGTAGCGGCTTTATTAAAAGAAGCAAAATCGGTAGTTATTGTTCCTGGTTATGGAATGGCTGTAGCAAAAGCACAATATCCTATTTATGAAATGGTACAAACGTTGCGCAAAGCTGGAAAAAATGTACGTTTTGCTATTCATCCAGTTGCTGGTCGTTTACCAGGACACATGAATGTATTATTAGCAGAAGCAAATGTACCTTACGATATTGTATTAGAGATGGATGAAATTAATGAAGATATGCCTGATACAGATGTTGTAATGGTAATTGGAGCAAACGATGTGGTAAACCCTAGCGCTTTAGATGATCCTGCTAGTTCTATTTATGGAATGCCTGTAATACAAGTATGGAAGGCTGAAAAAGTAATCATTATGAAACGTTCTATGTCTGCCGGGTATTCAGGTGAAGACAATCCATTGTTTTACAAACCAAATTCTGAAATGCTTTATGGTGATGCTAAAGATAGTGTTGAAAAAATATTAGGCTTTTTAAAAGCTTAAAAAAATATTATATCATAAAAAAGTCCTGCTACATTTAAGTAAAGGGCTAATTTCGCTCCAGTAAAAAAGCCTGTTCAAAATCATTCAATTTTAAACAGGCTTTTATTAAATCATTTTAAATTTACTTTGCTGTAGCTAACTCCAAAACAGGAGCAACTGCATCACTACTCAAAGCTATTCTAATTTTCGCTTCAATTTCATCACATAGCTCTGTATTATCTAAAAATAATGTTTTCACGGCATCGCGTCCTTGACCTAATTTAATGTCGCCATAACTGAACCATGAACCACTCTTTTTAATGATGTTGTGTTCTACACCAAGATCAACAATTTCGCCTATCTTAGAAATACCTTCGCCATACATAATGTCAAATTCTGCCTGACGGAAAGGAGGTGCTAATTTATTTTTCACCACTTTAACACGGGTACGGTTACCAACAATAGAATCGCCATCTTTTATTTGTCCAATGCGGCGAATATCTAAACGAACAGAAGCATAAAATTTTAGAGCATTACCACCAGTGGTTGTTTCGGGGTTACCAAACATAACACCAATTTTTTCACGCAATTGATTGATAAAAATGCAGCAGCACCCTGTTTTATTAATAGTCCCTGTTAACTTACGTAATGCTTGTGACATTAAACGTGCATGTAATCCCATTTTAGAATCACCCATTTCGCCTTCTATCTCGCTTTTTGGAACCAAAGCCGCAACGGAGTCAATTACAATAATATCAATTGCTCCTGAACGAATTAAGTTTTCTGCAATCTCCAAAGCTTGTTCACCGTTATCGGGTTGAGAAATTAAAAGGTTCTCCGTATCAATACCTAATTTATCAGCGTAAGCGCGATCAAAAGCATGTTCTGCATCAATAAAAGCTGCAATACCACCAGCTCTTTGAACTTCGGCAATGGCATGTAATGTTAAAGTTGTTTTACCGGATGATTCTGGTCCGTAAATTTCAATTACTCTGCCTTTTGGTAATCCGCCAATACCTAAAGCTATATCCAACGACAATGATCCTGTAGGAATTACTTCTACATTTTCCACTGCTTTATCGCCCATTTTCATAATGGAACCTTTACCATACGTTTTTTCCAGTTTTTCAAGAGTTAGCTGTAATGCTTTTAATTTTTCTTTGTTTATCGACTCTTTTGCGCCTTTGGCTTCTTTGGTTTCTTTGCTCATTATGTATGTGGTTTTAATTGTTACGAGTTTATTTACTAGTTAATATTTGTTGTGTATGATCTTTCACAATTACATCGGTAATTATTTTTTCTAATATTCCTTTTTCATCAATTACAAATGTGGTTCTAAAGATACCGTCGTATTCTTTTCCCATGAATTTTTTCTTGCCCCACACACCATAAGCATTGATAACTTCTCGCTCAACATCTGCAATAAGCGGAAAAGGCAATTCATATTTTTCAATGAATTTTAAATGTTTTTTTTCATCGTCGGCACTAACCCCAACAACGGCATATCCTTTTTTTAATAAATCGGAATAGTTATCACGCAAATTACAAGATTCTGCTGTGCATCCCGGAGTATCATCTTTCGGATAAAAATACAATACCAGTTTTTTACCTTTAAAATCTTTTAAGGAGATATTATTTCCTTTTTCGTCTTTACCTTTAAAATTTGGTGCTTTATCTCCAACTTTTAAACTTATAGTATGATTTGCCATTGATATTATATTATTATTTCAAAACTAACTAAATTAAGTACAAACTTAAATCCTAATTATTAACAATTATCAACAAAAAAACTATACACTACAAATATTAGCAAATAATTTATTTATATAAAAAAACAAGTACAAAAAATAAAACATTTCAAATCTAAATCTCCTAAACTTTCTTTTATTTGCAAACATAATATCTTATTTTAAATAATCTACAATAAAAAACACTTTACTATAAATTGTAGTTTTTTTTAAATAAGTAAAAAAAAAATCAAACTTTTAACTTATCGCCTTGATAAATTAAACCTGTTGTTTTTTTATCAAATAATAAGTTACTTTTACAAAAAAATATACCAATAAAGTAATATGAGTAATCAAAAATCGAAAAAAATATTCCTAATTTTAGGTATTGCGAGGGAAAAACGTAATTGGAGTAAACCTATAAAAGTGCTTCAAGTAACATTTCCTGATTTTGAAGTAATTGCATTGGATAATCCAGGAATGGGAGAATACCATAAAACAGCTGTACCTCTTTCGATTGAAAAGAATGTTGATTTTTTGAAAACAAGTTTTGACAAATTAAAAGGGGACGAAAATTATTTTATTGGTTGGTCGCTAGGTGGTATGATTGTTTCTAAATGGAGTCAACTTTACCCAAAAGACATGAATGGAATAGTTTTAATAACCAGTAGTTATGGTTCGTTGTCGATGGTTTGGCAACGATTACGCACCTTAATTATACCGTTGGTAGTATTTGCTATTATAAGTAAAGGGAAAAGACGAGAAAACGGCATGTTTAATACCACTTGTAAAAATGAACAAAATAGAGAACGATTGGTAAATGAATGGATAAAAATTGATGAGGAAAGCCCTGTAACGGTTATAAATATTATTCGCCAGTTAATTGCAGCCACCTTGTTTTATACTAAATCTTTTAAAAAATTACACCCTACTTTAGTTTTAGGTGCCCCCAATGATCAGTTGGTAAATAATAAATGCTCGAAAGCTATTGCTACGTTTTTGGATGCTCCTTATAAGGAACATCCTACTGCGGGGCATGATGTTTTTAATGATGAACCAGAATGGGTAGCCAAAGAGGTGCTTTTTTTTATAAATGAGTATAAATAATTTTGTAAAAAAGTTTAATTGAATTTATATTCCAAAGCATTAATATTGAATAATTGAAGTAGTTCATTATTAGGATTGACTTTAATTTTTTTTGAAGGCATTAAAACCGAAATATTTTCATCAATATCTAACACCTTAAATTGTAATATACAGTTTTTGGGTTGCGCTTCGCTATTAGCTTGAAGTATCTCGTTTATTTTTAGAATAAAATCATCATCTAATTCGTTTATTTTAACATTTACAGTTATGCTTCTTGCTAACTTATCACGTAATTCTGAAAGAAGTTGAATGTTATTTACTTTAAATTCAAAATTCCCTGAATTGCGATAACGTTCTTCTATTTTACCTTTTACAAATAAAAACAAACCATTAATCATATATGGTTTGAATTTTACATATTGTTCTCCAAAAAATGCTAATTCACTAGATTCTCTATAATCTTCAATAGTTATTTTGCCCCATGGCTCCCCCTTTTTAGTTACGCCATTATGCACATTGGTAACAATACCTCCAAAGGCTAAATCCTTTCCTTTATTTTCGTCAATTTTCTTTATTTCATTAATGGAATTTTTACAGAAATTATCCATTTCCAATTTATAAGTATCCAATGGATGTCCAGAAATAAAAAAACCCACAACATCTTTTTCATTTTTTAATTGCTCTAAGTTTCCCCAAGCTTCACAAACTGGAATTTTAGGTTCAGGCATATCAACCGTTGATTCCTCCCCAAATAATGACACTTGAGAGGAACTTACGCCTTCTTGATGCGCATTTCCATATCGAATTGCTTTCTCAAGAAAATTGACATTGTCGTTACCCTCAGTAAAAAAGTAGATGGCACGATGAATTCCAAAGGAGTCTAAACCTCCTGCAAAAGCTAAACTTTCAAATGTTTTTTTATTTGCTGCTCTTAAATTTATTCTACGTACCAAATCAAATACCGATTTGTATGAACCATTTAAGTTACGTTCATCAACAATGGAAATAACGGCTGCCTCTCCTACTCCCTTTACAGCACCCATTCCAAATCTAATTTGCCCATTTTTATTAACGGAAAACTGATATTGACTTTCATTTACATCTGGACCAAGTACAGAAACGCCCATGCGTTTACACTCATCCATAAAAAATGTAATTTTATCAATATTGCTTAAATTATGTGTTAATACCGACGACATGTATTCACCGGGATAATGCGCCTTTAAATAAGCTGTTTGAAAAGCTACAAAGGCATAGCAGGTTGAATGTGATTTATTGAACGCATATTGGGCAAATTTTTCCCAATCTGTCCAAATTTTCTCCAATTTATCTTTTGGTAAACCTTTAGCGGTTGCCCCTTCCATAAATTGCCCTTTCATTTTATCCAGTGTATATCTATCCTTTTTTCCCATTGCTTTTCGCAATATATCAGCATCACCTTTTGAAAAACCTGCCAACTTTTGCGATAATAGCATTACTTGCTCTTGATAAACAGTAATACCGTAGGTATCTGCCAAATACTCCTCCATTTCAGGAAGATCATATTCAATAGGCTCACGACCATGTTTACGAGCAATAAATTTGGGAATATACTCAATTGGACCTGGTCTATACAAGGCATTCATTGCAATGAGATCCGCAAATTTATCAGGTTTTAAACTTATTAAATGTTTTTGCATTCCAGCACTTTCAAATTGAAAAGTACCATTGGTATCGCCATGTTGATATAAGTCAAATGTTTTCGGGTCATCTAAAGGAATATCATCAATCACTATATCTATACCGTGATTTTCCTTAATCAAACGAAGCGCATCACGCATAATGGTTAGGGTTTTCAAACCAAGAAAATCCATTTTGATAACACCTGCATCCTCAATTACCCGCCCATCGTACTGAGTAATATATAAATCAGTTTCTTTAGATGCAGATATTGGAACTATTTCTGTAAGATCTTTTGGTGCAATAATAATAGCTGAAGCATGAATACCTGTACCTCGCACAGAACCTTCTAATATCAAAGCTTCTTTCAATACAGTTGCTTGAAGATCATTGCCAGCAAGGATTGCACGTAATTTTTTTACATCTTCAATATCTTCTTTTGTTAATCCTTCTTTTGTTTCAAGGCTCGCCTCCCCTGTTAATGGGGCTCTTAATACGCGTTTCAATTCAATTCCAGGCTTATCGGGAACTAATTTTGCAAGCATGTTAGATTCCTGTAGTGGTAAATCCATTACTCGAGCCACATCCTTAATACTCATTTTAGCTGCCATTGTACCATAAGTAACAATTTGAGCTACTTGATTTTTCCCATATTTATCAACTACATAATCAATAACTTTTTGGCGACCTTCATCATCAAAATCGGTATCAATATCGGGCATCGACTTACGATCGGGATTTAAGAAACGCTCAAATAGTAAATTGTATTTGATCGGATCAATATTGGTAATACCAATACAATAAGCTACCGCAGAACCAGCTGCTGAACCACGACCAGGGCCAATAAATACGCCAATATCGCGACCAGCTTTTATAAAATCAGCTACAATTAAAAAGTAGCCAGCAAAACCCATTATTCGAATTGTATTCAACTCAAAATTAAGCCGCTCCTCCACTTCTGGAGTAATATCGCGGTAACGCTCCTTAGCACCTGTAAATGTTAAATGATGAAGATAATCATCCTGACTTAAAAACGTAGTAGGAATTTGAAAAGCAGGTAAAAGTATGTCCTGCTTTAGCTTTAAGGGTGTAATTTTATCTACAATTTCGTTGGTATTATCAATTGCTTGCGGTAAATCGCTAAACAATTGACTCATTTCAGATGTAGTTTTAAAATAAAACTGATCGTTATAAAAAGCAAAACGTTTTCCTTTTGAAGATGAAGAATCACCATCCCCAAAATCCTTCATAATAGGCGTACTTTGCTTTTCTCCGGTATTGATACACAACAAAATGTCATGTGCATTGGAATCGCCCTGATCCACGTAATGCGAATCATTAGATGCAATTACCTTTACATTGTATTTTTTAGCAAACCTTAATAGGACTTCATTTACAGTGTTTTGCTCCGGAATATCGTGACGTTGTAATTCAACATAATAATCTTCCCCAAAAATATCTAACCACCATTTAAACTCCTTTTCCCCCTCCTCTTCGCCTTTTCTTAAAATAGTTCGAGGTACGGATGCACCCAAACAGCAAGTGGTTGCAATTAAACCTTTGTGATATTGTAATACCAATTCCTTATCAATACGAGGATACTTACCATATAAACCCTCCATGTATCCCAAAGAACATAGTTTTACAAGGTTTTTATACCCTTCTGCATCTTTTGCAAGTAACAGTTGGTGGTAACGAACATCTTTATCTTCCTTTGTAAATTGGTGTTTGTGCCGGTTTTCAACAACATAAAATTCACAACCTACAATGGGCTTAATTTTATTAGGATTTTCCTTTGTATTATGCTTTGCAGCCTCTGCAACAAATTTGAATACACCAAACATATTACCATGATCGGTAATTGCCAATGCACGCATATTATCATTCACGGCTTTTTTATAAAGTGATGAAATATCGGCGGCTCCATCTAACAATGAAAACTGAGTATGTACGTGAAGGTGTGAGAAAGAAGTCATTATTTTTCAATCAAAATTTTACTAATCCTAAGAATTGTAAAGTTAACCAATAAAAAGAGTATTTTTTCAGGTGTTGAAAAGTTAAGTTTGGGGTATATTTATATTGATTGAAGTTGAAATAGTTAAATTAATCGCAAAAAAAAATTGACAACAAAAAAGCCCTCTCAAATTAAGAGAAGGCTTCTTTTTATTTTATTAATAAATTAATAGGCTCCTGTGCCAACACCTATAGTCGTATCTTTTCGCGGCATTGGACGGAAGCTTAATACAGGTATATCACTTTCGTTAATTACTCTTTGAGCAACTGTGCCAACAGTAAATAAATCGGAAAGTTGAAGTTTTTCTTGACTCATAATTACAATTAAATCGGCATTAATCTCGTGCCCATAGTCAATTACCATTTTAGGTACATCTTTACCAATCATTGTCTTTTCAGTACATTTTATACCGTGATCTTTAATGTATTTTATCGCTTGATTTGTATACGCGTGTAATTTATTCTCTTCCATTTTATTTTCATGTTCTAAAATTGAGATTATATGAATCTCTGAATTAAAAAGTTTTGCCAATTCTACAGACCTCTCCACTTTTTCACGCGTTTCACGTGTAAGATCAAGCGGTAATAAAATATGTTTACAACCCTCTCTATGCACATCACCTTTGATAGTAATTACAGCATGTTTGGATTCTCGAACCATTTTGAATGCGTTTTTTCCAATAATTTTATCAACCGATAGGTTTTGACTAATACCCATGATGATAAACATTGGATTTAAAACATTAGCTACTGTAGTTATTTCATCATAAATATTTCCGCTACGAATCATTGTTTCTACACGAACTCCTGACTTTTCTTTAACATCAGCTACTATAGCATCAAATCTTTTTTGGTCAAAGGGGTGATGACTTGTTTCTACACCCAACAATACAATTTTAGATTTTGTTAAACGTGCTAATCCGTACGACTGACTTATTGCAATCATAGCTTTAGAGGTAGCGCCCACAGGCACTAAAATGGATTTTTCAGATGTAGAATACATAATATTTTATGATTTTTTTTGCAAAGTTAAGAACTTATCGATTGTAATGAAATTTTAATCCTATTTTTTTGAGCTTTCTGCAAAAAAATAGGTTATAATACCCCAAATAATATGGGGTTATTATAAAAAACACTGAAAATAATATGTAAAATTAAACTCTTCCAGCTAACAGGAATAAAACTGCCATCCGTACGGCAATTCCATTTTCTACCTGATTTAAAATGATACTTTGGTCGCTATCGGCAACATCACTTGTTATTTCAACACCACGATTGATTGGTCCCGGATGCATAATCACAATTTTTTTTGAGAGAGAATCCAATAAATCTTTATTTAATCCAAAAAGCATTGTATATTCCCGCAACGATGGAAAATATTTAATATCCTGACGTTCCATTTGTATTCGAAGCATATTAGCAACATCACACCATTCTAAGGCTTTTCGCAGGTCATGTTCCACTTTTACTCCTAAACTACTAATATATTTAGGCATTAAAGTTGTTGGGCCACAAACCATAACTTCGGCACCTAATTTTTGCAAACAAAATATGTTTGACAATGCCACTCGGGAATGCAAAATATCGCCAATTATTGCTATTTTTTTTCCTTTAATTGTACCTAACTTTTCCTTTATAGAATATGCGTCCAATAAAGCTTGTGTGGGATGTTCATGAGCTCCATCTCCTGCATTAATTATTTTAGCATCTACATGTTTTGCTAAAAATGCCGCAGCTCCTGGATTGGGGTGGCGCATTACCACCATATCAACCTTCATTGCTAATATATTATTTACAGTATCAATTAAGGTTTCACCTTTTTTTACTGATGATCCAGAAGACGAAAAGTTTAAGACATCGGCGCTTAACCTTTTTTGAGCAAGTTCGAAGGATAATTTTGTACGGGTTGAATTTTCAAAAAATAAATTAGCAATGGTAATGTCTCTTAACGAAGGGACTTTTTTAATTGGGCGATTGATAACTTCTTTAAAACTATCTGCGGTAGTTAATATGAGATTTATATCATCTGTGCTGATATCTTTTATTCCTAGTAAGTGTTTGGTACTTAGTTTAGTCATTTTTTTTAATCAGATATCTATTTTGGTTATCTTTATGAACATTAAAGCAATGTTACTTTATCTTCTCCATCTACTTCTTTCCAATCAACTTTTACTTTTTCCGACGCTATTGAGTCTATTGTTTTTCCTATATACTTTGCCTGAATAGGCAAATGGCGACTTAATCTTCTATCAATTAAAACAAGAAGTTCCACAAAATTAGGTCTTCCAAAGGCTAACATAGCATCTAATCCAGCCCTTATTGTTCTTCCAGTATACAAAACATCATCCACCATAATCACATTTTTATTTTCAATAATAAAATTGATCTCCGTAGCATTTGGAACCAATTCCTTTTGTCTAAAATCATCACGATAAAAGGTAATATCAAGGCTTCCGCATTTGATATCTTTTTTATTTAAAATTTCCTGAAGTTTTTTTTGGATGCGTTTTGCTAGAAATATTCCGCGAGGTTGAAGACCTATAATAACAGTATGAGAAAAATCATTATGAACCTCAATTAATTGATAACAAAGCCGGGTAATTGTTATTTCCAGATGTTTTTTATCTAAAATAATCCGAGGGTGTAACATATTTAGGATGCAAAGGTATAATAAAAAGCTTACATTTTTTTACTTAACTCTACTTCAAGCATTAAATCAGCATATTTTTTTCGTATAAAGATAAATATTAGAGAAAATATAAATCCTATAATACTACCAAAAATCAAACCTTTTAATGCTGAAATTTTCCCCGAAGGTTCAATTGGAAAACTTGGTTGGTCTATAATTTGAAGGAATGGTGTATCTTGTAACAATGTAAATTTGGAAACTTCTAATTGTTTAATACCCTCAATATATATTGAGTTAGATACTTCTATATTTCTTCTTAATTGCATCTCCCCTATCATCCCTTGCGCTTTTACTAATTGAAAATTAGAGTCTTTCCATCTAGCAAGAGCGAATTCTGCATTCTTTAGGGCTATTGCTATTGAATCAACTCTATTTTGAATAATACTTAAATTTACTTTTCCTTTTTGGGTAATTCTATTGACATAAAACTCTGTTAATGCTTCTACCAAATATTGGTTAAAATATTTTGAAAATGATTCCGATGTTGAATTTGTTGTAATTGTAATTATTCCACTTTTTGATTTTTCAGTTGTTAATATGTTTTTTAATATTTGGGAATTAAACATTTTAAAAATTTGATTCTCTAAAATGGTTAAATTTTCTTTGTCATGTGTAAATCTAAATTTTTTTAATGAATCATTCAATTCCCAAGTTTTTTTATATCCAAATAAATCGATAAAATGATTTGCTAATAAATCATTTTTTGAATTAATTGCTGCTGTTTTAAATAAGGCTGTTTTAATAATTGTTTCTGCTTTAATTATTTCAATTAATTTTTCATCATTTATTTCTGACGAAGACCCTCCGTTCATTAAACCAAACTGGCTGGCTAAAGCAAGTGCTCCTCCCATAGACCCGCCTTTATTAGAAGTTTCCAACATCATGGTAGAGCTTGCAGTATATTTAGGTTTTGAATTGTAAGCATATAAAAAACCTACTATTGCACTAAAACTGATAAAAACAAGTATAATGTACCATTTGTTTTTAAATTCTGTAAATAAGTCCTTTATACTTTTTAGTATATCAATTAAACTCAATTCATCCTCTTCTTGCTCCATGTGTTTGTTCTAAATTTATTTTATTGTTATTCTAGAAATTAACAAATACAAGGTTATTAATCCTGTTAATTTAATAGTGCCTTTTTCAATTGCATTATTCCAATCTACTGTTTCACCCTCCCCTTTTTTTCTTTTTTCTTGTTTTAGTTTCTTCTTTTCTACCACAGTTATACTTGACCCTTTGGGTACTTTTGGGTAAATTCTAAAAAAAAGAAAATGATGTGTTCTTTTAATAACTCCTCCACCTGAAGTTAAATAAGTACGTTTTTTATCGGCTTTTTCACTAAAACCTAATCCGTAGTTTTTTATGTAATATTTTACATTTTTTTCTTCACTATATGGAGCATTTATTTGATGTAAAGAATCAATATTCGGATAATTTATACTACCCATAATTTGAATCAAATCAATAGCTTTAGGTATAGTTAATTTATCTCCATCTCTAAGTATATAATTGTATTTAGATGTACTATCTTTTAAAACCGCATCTAATTTTAGAACAAGCGAACCTACATTATTTTCATTTCTAACTAATTTAGCTCCTTCAGAAAAGCCCCATTTTGTTAATCCTCCAGCTCTATTTATTACATCGGATATTTTTTCGTCTTTACTTAACAATGTATAAACCCCTGGATACATGACTTCCCCCTCAAGAACAATGTTTTTTTGTAATTCAAATTCAGGATCTGTTCTAATTAAAATTTGATCATAAGGTTGAATCAAGAAATCTTCAGAAGCTTTATCTATTGTTAAATCATTTCCAATTTGAATTGTTTTTACTAATGTTCTTATCGGAAAAAAAGTTTTTGAACTTTTATCAAAATCAATTGCTCTTGATATTTCAATTCGTGTTCTCGATGCTTCTTTCTTTAACCTTCCTGCAAGATACAATGCGTCTTTAAGCGTCAAACCTTCTCCATAAACAAATTTACCGGGACTTCTAATAGCTCCCAACACTTCAAAAGTAAATTCATCCTTAAAATAGGATTTAGAAAATATTTTAATTATATCAAAATTTTGTAGTTTAATATTGTCTCTTGAAGAAGTATCCTTTAATACATTTTTTAAACTAAAAGGAATATATTTTTTTGACATATCATCGCTAAGGCGAATAATGTATGCTCTGCTATCAAACACATCATATAAAACGCCCTCTGCTCTTTTTAGAATGTCCGATACTCTATCACCCAATTTTATTTCATATTGACCAGGTAATTTTACGGGGCCAATTAAATCAACATAATTATTGTATCCTTTTTGAATTTCCCTTACCATAACTTCGTCCCCATTCAATAGCGTAAAATCTTTTTTTGCAATCATTAAACTATCATAATTAACATCTATAATTATTTGCTGTTCATTCAAATAACGTTTTATTTGAATGCTATTTCTTGAAGCATTTGCTTCAAACCCTCCTGCAAAATTTATTAATGTTTCTAAATTTTCGTTTCCAATTAGTTCATAACCAATTGGCCTTTTTACCTGACCAGTAATTTTTACTATACGTTCAGCAGTTGAAATAAATAAATAATCATTGTTTTCTAAGAAATAGTCTTGTTTGCTATCCGGATTTAAAAGGTATTCATAAACATCCAATGTTTTTATAGTTTGCCCTCCTCTTTTTAGATATATTTTACGAACTGAACCAATTTTACGTATACCACCAACGGTAACTAATGCATTAAATGCTGTATTTACTGATGGTATAGTAAAAGCCCCTGGATTATTTACTTCTCCTACCACGTTAACTGTAATTACTTTGGAATAAGTAAGAGTTACGTCAATCTGCGAATTATTTAAGTCGTAAACTCTCGAAAATTTACTTGTAATTAAAGCTTTTGCATTTTTGAAAGTTAATCCACTCAAATAAATTCGCCCTACTAATTTTGGATTAATTGCTCCATTTTCATCAATTAAAAATGCTTCATTGTAATCAGAATATCCCCAAATTGCTATACTTAAGTTATCTCCAACACCAAGTATGTAATTATCTGGCGCTTTAAGCTGATTTGATTTGTCATAGAATTTGATATTGTTATTTTTAAAAAAAGAATGTCCAAAAATGGTTTCACTATCTGTGCTAACTGTCAGTATTGCTTTTTCAACACCAGTAATTATAGTTTGTTCTTTTTGTTGTTTTAAATTTAAACTATCTTGCTTTAAATCTTGGTTAGATTTAAGATTTTTTTGTTGAGCTGTATTTCTATTTTTTTCAGCTAACTTTCTAGCTTTAAACGCTGTAATTTGTTTTACCTCATCATCCGTTGCTCCCATCGCTTTTAATTTTAAAGGACTTGGGATATCTTGTGGATTTATGGTATTTGTGTCAATTGTTGATGGTAATTGTCGTACTTGAGAAAAAGAATTTAAGGAGAAAACTACTCCGAACAAATAAATAATAAAAAGATGTTTCATATATAATATTTTTGAAGTGGTATGCGTATAATTAAAAATTGAATAATAATCCCTTTAAGAATGTTAAATTAAAATACTATTAATGTTTAATTTATAATCTCTCATTAATATTATTTAGTCATAAATTAAGCTTTCGTTTTAAATTTTTTTATTTTTTTTTGCAACCACAATTTTCTTCGTAAATTATTAAAAGAAAGATTAATGCGATAAAAGAAATAAATAAGACAAAGTATAAAAAAAAATAGCACTCCTATCAAATAAAGATGAGTAATTTTAGTAGCCAAAAAAACGACTCCTGCAATAAATAATATATTAAAAACTCCTATAAAAAAACTCGCACGACGGTGCGACAAACTTAAATAATCTATCAAAAGGTGGTGTATATGATTTCTGTCGGGGGAAAATGGTCCTTTTTTATTTATAATTCGAATTGTAAACACGCGCGCTGTATCAAAAATTGGTACAATTAAGATAGCCATGACCACCAATGGTAAGTTTTCTAAAAGAAAAGGCAATTGTTGCAAATGGAAGGATGGAACGGCGAATAAACGAATTACTTGAAAAGCAATAACAAAACCTATAATTAGAGATCCTGTATCTCCCATAAATATTTTTTTTTTCGAAGATATATTAAAACGCAGAAAGGCTGATAAACTTCCTGTCATTATCAAACTTATTCCGAAGAAAAAATACAGATGTAACACATAAAAAAATGCCCCAATAACTCCAAAGATAATTATACCTACAACTGAAGCTAATCCATCTATTCCATCAATCAAATTAAAGGCATTTATGATTGCAAGCATAATAAAGGCACTTAATGGGAGTGAAATATAAAGAGCTATATTTTCGATACCCAAAAAGCCATGAAGACTTAGGATTTGAAAGTCTGGATGTTGTAATATAAAAATTATTGCCAATAATTCGGCTCCAATCTTAGTAAATGGCGACAAAACAATTAAATCATCTTTTAAACCAATAATAAACAATATGAGCAATCCTGGAATTAACGAGATTGAATTATTGGTTTTATCCCAAATCTCCAAAAAATAAATTCCCAATACAATAACGATGTAAAAGGCTATTCCACCAAGACTTGGAACTTTTTTAATATGAGAGCTCCTGTGATTGGGATTTTCCATTAAACGTTTATAGGTCACCACATTAATAATTCTTGGAATTATAAAGTATGTAGTAAAAAAACTACCTATTAGCAACCCTGAAAAATATAAATAATATAAATCCTGCATATATCTAGTAAATATTTCAAGCTTTAGAGCTTGAAATTACCAAAACCACCTTTAAAATCAATCATGAAAAATATATTTAATCTTGGAATTAAATTAAAGTTTACAAAGTTAATACTTTTCATTTATTCATAGAGCTAAAGTATCCTTTATTGATATTTAAAAGCTATATAGGTATTAATCACAAAGGTAATTTTATTTTTTTATATACTATGAGCCTGTTTAAATATTCTTTAAAATTATTTATACGCCGTCCCTAAGGGCTTAAAATTATATTAATTACCCATTTATATTTTGATAGCTTATTGTTGATTTAGATGGAGCCCTGTCAATTTCCATGTGGTTAAGGTTCTCAGTTGCGAAACGCAATCCATTACTAATATCCCGAACAGATTGACTTTTTGCAAACTGACAGAAAAGCATTAAAACCAAATGCGTCCAGCTATTAAAACTCTTTTGATGTTTATCGGTTTGACGCTCTTTTACAAGTTTCGAGAATTTTGTGCGGTCTAATTTTGATATGATTTGAGAAAACAAAGTTATCTTTGTCGTAAGAAAGGGGGAGTTTTTTTTTCTGCACCTCAAAGATAATCTTTGAGGTGAAAAACTACCCTTTCTTATTTAATCGTTTAGGACGCTATTAATTTCTAACTTATAAATTAATTAAACTTTCATACCCAGCCCCACTTATTGAAGTATTTTACTGCGGATTGTACATGTATTCTCAATAATTTTATATTTCTGTATGATTCTTTATTAAAAGAATGTATTATTTGAACGTGAGGGTAATATACAGTTTTATATATTTGTCCAATTCTTTTTACCAAATCTGCATCTTCACAATACATAAAAAAACGTTCATCAAACATGCCTTTTTCTATGAGTGCTTTGGTTCTCATAAACATGAAGCATCCCGAAAGATTAGGCACTTCCATAATCGTATTATAATTACGGTCTTTAAATTCATATAAGTCATTTTTTTTTCGAAAAAACTGTTTTATCCAACTCGGCAAAAAGCGTCTCCTAATTAAATTAAATGGGGTTTGTTCCTGTTTACATAAATATTGGAGAGATCCATCGGGATACAATACTTTAGGCATAACTAAACCTACTTCATTGTTATTATCCATGTATGTCATCAAGCCTTCAATAACTCCTATATCAAAATATATATCTGGATTTAAAACAACATGATACTTAATCTTAATTTGTATGCTTTTTCGAATTGCAATATTATGTGCTGCACCATAACCAAGATTAGCATTATTAAAGTAATATTCAATTCTAGGATCTTTCTCTGATAGACATTGTAACTTATTAGTTGGTGAATTATCTATTAAATACAATTTGACATTTAATTTTGTATTTAAAAAACTATTTATTGCCTTTAATACTAATTCTTCAGGGGTATTAAATAATATTATTGAAGCCGTTATATCAAACATGAGTATATGGATAATTGAATGAGATTAATTTATTGGTTTTAACAAAAAATGAAGTAAATAATAGCCACGAACAAAAAAAGCTTCAAAGTATGCAAAAGAAATTTTAGGCTTACCTTTTCTCAAATAAAAAGCACTTCCAAGTATTGCTCTAATTAGAACAATAAATGCCTGTTTATACATTCTATGTTTTGACAATAAGGCAATAACGCCACATCCATAAGTACTTAACCTTTTTCTAAGTTGTTTAAATGTAAAAGATAAGTATTTTGTTTCATTTGAAGGATGGTAAGAGTATAACTCCTTATTGTAATAAAATGGATAAAATTTCGTTGCTCTTATAAAATAGTCTCCATCTTCACCTGCCCCATATTTTGCATTAATACCATATCTTGAATCAAAATAACCTACAGAAATAAAGGTTTGAAAATTTAAAACAAGATTTACAGCCCCAACTATATTATAATCATATTTACTTAACAGTGCATTGTTTTGATATTTAATTTTTCTGAAAAGATTATTAGTGCCTGTGCAATAAACATCAGTTATAATATTGTAATTATCGCCCTTGACTATTTTGTCTTTAATACCTTCGAAAAAAAAATTGTCATAAGACGAATCATCATCAGGGAAGGCAATAAATTTTGCCTCAATGCCTTGTTTTAAAATATAACTAATTCCAATATTTCTTGCAACTGAAGAATTCTCCATTTTATTATGCTCAATTACTATAATATTTGATATGGACAAGCCAACAGGAATTTGCAGTATAATGTTATGCTGATTTACAATCAACAAACAAGTGGATAATTCTACGTTGGAAGACACTACACTATTAATCAAATTATAAATATGGTTATGATTACAACAAGTGGATATTAGAATGAGTTCAAACTTTTTATTCATTTTTTTTTATCTAAAATAGTACGATAAGGAACATAATATGGGTAGTTTCCTGGTAAATAAAAATTAGTAAGCATCATTGAAAATGACCAAAGTGCTACTAGTAAAAGAACTAAATTTTTGAACAAATTCTCCTTTAAAAAAATTAGAAAATAAGGGATAAGTAATGCGTCAAATATTTTGATATTCATACTAATCCTAGTCGCTAAAATATATCCTAAAGGAAGTAAAACAAAATATAGTATAGCACTCCAAAAATAAATGTTAGATATTTTTTTAAATAGGAGTGATTCAGTTGACAAACTTGAAAAATACAGAGCTAGCATTAAAATAACTAAACGATGCAATACGGAAATACTAAAAAGTTGTACTTTTGTTCCAAATGCTTCACTTTGTGTGTAAAAATCTATCACACTTAAAAATGAACTCTCTTTAACAACAGACAATCCGCCTATTTTTACTAAAATATCACCTACCCCACTAAAACCCCATATTAATGAAATAAAAAGTATTATATACTTCATCCTTATTGTTGGATTCAATAAACATAATAAATAAATTACGGGCAAGAATAATGCTGTTTTATGAACAAAATTTGCCATTAAAGCCGATAATATTAATACCCGTACGAAATTTCCTTTTTTTTTCTCTAAAAGAATTGGCAAAAGGTATAAAAGTATAGCAATAAATAAACCTTGTCTAATACCATTAAATAACAAATTAGCATAGTAAACTCCATAAATTATTAACCACGAAATAAATGCATTATTAGAATATTTAACTATTGCCTTTTGTATAAAATACAAAGAAATAATCATGTGTAACGCAAATAATCCAACACTTCCAAAACCTATGTATTTTAAACTAGATATTAAAAATGCATACCCTGGTTCAACAAAAGCCTCTCCTTTTAAATCTAAATTAAAAGGTTCATTACCTATTGCGCTAAATATTGATTCGTAACTCTCGTAATCCATCCCAATTTTATATCTTAAAGAGCCAAATAAAGCCATTAAAAAAAATATTACAAGAGAATATTTCTTGTTTATTTTTATAAAAATTGAGACTGAACTTATTATTAATAAAATGATAAACAGTATAATGTATATTGCCATTATAATTTATTAAGTATGTGTTTCAAAAAAAAATATAGTTTTATTTTAATAATAGATATTACTCCTATATTATTTTCTAAAGATATTTTTTCATATTCGTTTAGTTGAATATTGTTGTTATGATGAGAGAAACCATTGTTATCATAAATGCTTATAATTTCATCAGTTAACTTAAAGTAGACTCCGATATTTTTTAATTTAAAATATTGATCATAATCCGCAGCTATTTTATACGATATATTAAATAAATTCTCCGCTAATAACGTTCTTTTTATAAACACACTTTGGTGGCAATATGGTATAACCTTCCAATCTAAATGGATAGGATATGCTTTTCTGATGATTGTATTCACTTCATCTTTTGCAATACATGTGTTTCCGTATAATACATCGCAATCTTTTAATAAGGATGAAATTCTATCTAAAACACCTTTAGAATGAAATTTATCACCTGCGTTTAAAAACAAAATCCATTCGCCACTGGAAACTATAATACCTTTATTCATAGCATCATAAATACCTTTATCTGGCTCACTCAACCATTTATCTATTTTGTTTTCATATTTTTTTATAATATCTATTGTACCATCATTCGATCCTCCATCAATAATGATATACTGGATATTGGGATATGATTGTGATATTACACTTTGAATTGTCTTTTCGATATATCCTATACAATTATACACAACTGTAATAATTGTTATTTGTGGGGATGTCATTTCTTAATCGTCAGGTTTATATTTAAAAATTATATGAAAATGTTATTACGTTAACATGATATTAAAAAAAATGTAAATCTTTTTAGATTTTTGATGCTATTTCATTCAACTCTTCAATTGAATTACAAAAACTCATTTTATCATTCGACTGCTGTTTTAAATAATTAATATTTATATCATATGTTTTTTTGTTACTATAAGGAAACAGATTTATTATAGAATAGGTTGGCAAATTTGTGTTTTTTGAAAAATGACAGATGGTCACAGTCTCTAGACCTAAACATAAATTAAAAATAGCTGGATCAATAAATTCACCTGGGATATAACTGGGAATTATATAATCTGCCAATTCTTTAATAGACTTTGGAATTCCTAAACGTGGATGACCTTTTACTATCACGCTATATTTTTTTTCTTTAAATAATTCTATAACATTAATTAGCTGAGCATCAAAAAAAATTGGGTTAAATATTTTACTTTCACATGGTGAAACAAAAATAAGTAAATAGGGATTTTTAATATTAATAAAATCCAATTTAGCTTTATACTTGCTAAGAATTTCAAGTTTTTTTTCTACATTAAATATCTTAATATTGTAATTTTCAATTGGGAATTCTGGGGTCTTTTCCTTTATTTCTACTTTAAAACGTATATCAGTTAATAACTCTAGAATTAATAAATATATTTTGTGTTTAAATGAAATGTAGTTGCTTTTAATGTATAAAGAAGATGAGTTATCATAATGATTTAAATAATTAATCGCAACCATCCTGTTTTTTGATAATTTGTGAATAAAAGCAGATGTTAGCCAGTCTTCAAATTTTGAAAAAAAAAACACTTCTGCATGTTTGATTTCAATAAAATATTTTTTCCATAAATTATTTATTCGTCTTCTTTCCTTTATAAGCAAACTCATTTTATTTAAACTAATAAAATAAGATGGTATAAAAACTAACTGATTTAATTTTAGATTTAAACTAATTAGAAATTTATACATCCCTTCGACATTGATTACAAAAATAGAAATTTTTTTTTTTTCTTTATTTATATCATATAAATCTAAAACATAAGGCATGTCAGCAGGTGCTTGGCAAAATATTATTAACGCATCTTGATTCATTTCGGGATAATTTAGTAAAATTTTTTTTCGTTTTTTAAGTGTTGGAAGGATTCGATATTTCGATATTTTATAATTTTATGAGGATTTCCTCCAATAACGGCATAATCGGGTATATCTTTTGTTACAACAGTACCAGCTGCAACAACAACCCCTTCACCAATTGTTACTCCAGGAACAATTGTAACATTTGAACCACACCAAACAAAATCTTTTATTATAACAGGTGCTTCAATTTCAATATCATCATATGGTATTGAATTTAAGTTTTCATAGTTGTGATTGGTTGAAAATATTGTTAATCCTCTACCAGTATGAAAATATCTACCAATGCTCACTCCTCCAGAACAATCAATGAATGTATCAGATTTTAAATGGCTAGTGTTGTCAATTGAAAATTTCTTAATATCTCCTGCAATGGTAAATCCGCCGTTCCCTTGGTTTATAAAATTTAAGTTAATCCCTTCTTGTCTTAAACGCATTTCTTGACAAGATTCCAATAGATATTTCAATTTATTGATTAAAATATCTATATTAAAAATCAAAAACAGCTTAATAATTATCCGTCTCATTATTTATTGTAGTTTTTCTAATTTAGAAAGTTCTTTATTAGTGAAATAATAAGTTAATGAGGCTAGAAGAATAAAAGAAATTAAATTTCCTAGTGCTGGTGCTTTAATATCAAACCAAGGGATTAATATTATCCCTGTAATTAAACAACTTAAAGCAGATAAACTCATTATAACCGATTTTAAATTATTCAGTTTAAGATAATCGATTACTAAACCAACAATTTGATACATCCCAAAAAAGGCTTGAGCCATTGTTAAAATACAAATAACCCATTTAGATGCTAAATACTTTTCTCCAAAAAAATAAGGTAAAAAAAACAAAACAGCTATACATATAGACAATGCTAATACCAAAATTAAAACAGTATATATTTTAAATAATTTCAATATAAATTTTTTATCCTGTTTTTCATTCAAAGCTTTATAAATAAGTGGGGCTATTACTTTAGCCATAGTGCCGTTGATGGTCATTACAAATCCACTAATTCCAGCACCGGCTGAATAAATCCCTACATCTTCGATTGTAAGATAGTGCAGAAGAATAAATCGATCCGATTGGTTTATAACCCAGCCAGCTATTGCTCCAATCCATATTGTCATTCCATATTTTAAAAAACATTTCCATTCTATTTTATTTGCAGTAATTTTAAATTTCTTGCCGATATCGCTAAAATAGGCTAATCTTAAAAACAAAAAAAAACCTTCGGAAATAAGAAAAGAAAGAACTCTTCCTTCCCAATTAAAATTGAAAATTGAAATTAATATATAGGTTATTAATAGAGATAAAGCACTGGTACCAAAATTTAAAATTCCAAATTGGGTTGCTTTGCTTTTTTGTATTAATTCACTGTTGTGAATGGAAGATAACAGAAGTAGAAATCCATAAATAATAGAAAAATGTACAATTGAATTATATTCGCCCCAGAGACTTGTAAAAGCAAACGCGAGTAGTTCAAAAAGCAAAAACAGTGCAATGCAAAAAGTTAAAAAATTATTTCGAAAATAAACATACTTTTCATACGAATAATTTACAATGTTGATTTGAATTAGTCCTATTGCCTGAAATGATAAAAAACTAGGCATTAAAAATGAGATGCTAATGAATATACCTAAATGTCCATACCCAGATTCAGGTAATGTATGCGTAAGATACGAAATGGAAGAAATAGAAATAACAGCTGATAAAATAGTGAATATATAATAATTCAAAAAACTAAAAAGTAATTTCTTATTTATCTTAATTGAATTAACCAGCTTTTTGATTTTAAATTGGTAACTCATTATACATTGTATTTTATTATTGCTTCGATTATTTCCTGATAAACAAGTTGATTTCCTAAAGTATTCGGATGGTACCCATCTTCGTATATTTCTTCTTTGTATTTTCTACAATCTAATGGAGTTATCACTTTAACAAAAGAATGTTTTTTTGAAAAATCAGATATTAATTCATTGTATTTTTCTACATTAATTCCCACTTCTTTGTTCTTTCTTACCATCGCTTCACTTGGGTAAGGTATTGAAATCAAAATTAAAAGGCTAAGTTCAATAAAAGAGCATCTTTCAATATATTTTTTTAAATTTTCAACAAACTGATTTTGGGAAACAACAGTATTTGTCACTTTCCTTTTTCTAATTTTCTTAATAATATTTATATATTTTTTTTTTGATGATTCTGCTAATATTTTCAAGACTAGTTTATCAAAATTATTTAGTAATCGAGGGGAGCAATCAACAATACCTAGTTGAATTATAACTATACTTGGGTTATAAAATTCCAAACAATCGGCTCCTAATGGTAATTTATCAATTCCTTCAGTTCCTCCACCTTCAGTAACTAATATATTTGTGGAAATAGAACGTCTAAAAATACTGTTAAAATCATTATTGGGTAACGCTTGTTTAAGTTTAAAAAACCATGTATCTTCATAGGCATTCATATGCCCAGGAAGTGAAGTAGAGTCTCCAATACATAGAATTTTATTATTTTTCATATTGTTTAATTATGTTGAAATCGAGAATACTTTTACCATTTGCTAGAATAGTTAATTATCAACTTTTATATCCTGCAATTTTTTCGTAGAATTCAAAATTTGCTTGATGTTCTTCTATTGTACAAATTAGATTAGAATCTATTCTTTTCAAAAATGCTTCTGTTTGTAAATAAAGCCCTGGTTTAAAATTTATATCTATGTCGTATGGTTTATCCATTTCCTCTATTGCAATAGATCCCAATTTTTGTATTGACAACTTCTCCATAGGTTTTAAATAAATTCTATGTTTTAAAGTTAAAATTTCAATACTCCAACGTCCTGCAGATTCCCAATTAGAATGGTATGAAAAAGGAATGTCATTTATGGTTATTCCGCTTCCGCAAAATATAGAACCGGAAGTGTGCCATTTTATATTGTTTCCTTTTATTATAGTACTTATTTCTTTAGGTCTTCCTGCTAAATGAAAGACCGTATCAATAACATGTGACGAATTTCCAATTAAGAATTTATCTAGAACATGTGGCAAAAATTTATCTTGGTCAATTGTATGTATCCATTCTGTAAATTCAAAATGAATTGACGAAATTCCACCATCTTGTTCTATTAAATTTCTCGCATATTTTAGTGATTGATAAAACCGTCTATTGTATGCAACAAGTAATCGAACATTACCGTTACTTGCGAGTGTTTTTAAATCGTCTATTTCTTTTTGGCATAGCCCAGCAGGTTTCTCCGTTAAAATATTTTTTGCTCCATTAATAATAAATGCTTTTGCTGCCTGATAGCCTGTTTCTAATGACGAAGCAATTATTACGTTATCTAAAGGTTTATAATTTTGGAGATATAACTCATAGCCACCTTCATAAGTCTTGACGTTAGGATAGATTTTTTTAAATTCATTTAATTTCTCAGGTCTGTTTCCAATAATTTCAAAGCTGATATTTTGTGCCTGTAATACTTTAGCATATTCTAATGCCATGTATCCACTTCCTACTATTAAGACTTTATTCATTCTTTTTTAGGTTAAAGGACAAGTGTCCGTTGATATTTTTAATGAATTGTTATAGAATTCTAGTAGAGATGAAATATACGAAATATGCATTTTTGCAGAGTCATCAAATGACGTTAATCCACAATTTCCTTTTAAAAGGATTTCTTGAGTGACGTCTCCTGTAAGATCACTTTGAAAAAAAACTTTCAATTTTTTATTTTCCCATTTCCAATTATTTTCTAATAAGGACATTTTAAAATCTCCATTTGTTTCATCAATTATAAAAATGGACTTTTCTCCCATAATAGTTATAATATGAGGTGCTGTAGACCCGTTTCGGGCATTAATAATAATTTCACTTCCATTGCTCTGTTCTCCTTGAAGTGTACCTGTAAATTCAACAAAACCCATTCTTTTACTATCGTGTACTACTTTATCAAGATGGGAAGTGGATAACTTAAAATCATAATTATCATTTAGATACGCTAAAAAGTCTATGAAATGAATTCCATTGCTTCCTAGCCCCCAATTTCCACCAGTTAACAAAAACGTTAATTTCTCATTTTTTGAAATGTGTTTTTTTATTTCTGCATAATCAGGAAATAATCTTCTTGGGCAATTTATCCAGGCTTTTATATTGTTCTTTCTAAGGAGACTCTTAATTAATTCATAATCTGCAATCTTTTGGAACAATACTTTTTCAAATATAATTGCCTTTACCTTCTTTTTTTGTATTATTTGATAGGTTGCAAAAGCTCTTACATTTGAATTGGTTGCAATAATGCATAAATCAATATTTTCATTCAAGTTTTCTATTGAGTTTATGAATTTAATATTTTTTATATTTTCATTATCGCCAATTTCCTTATACCTTTCTTTTGCAATTAATAATGACTCCTCGTTTGGATCTACTACCTCTATATTTACTGGAAGATTTATTTTTTTTAAACCTTGTAAGTGCCTACTTCCTAATTGACCAGCACCTATTAATGCTATATTATAAACCATTATCTATTACGTTGTTTAATTACTTAAATTTATTAAATTATACCTTAACTTTTTCCAAACTTCTTTAATACAAAAAATTTAAAGACCTTAAACACATCTTTGAAATTTGAACCGGCAAAGGGTTTGTAAAATTTATAAAAATCAGCGGTATTTACAGATTTGGTATTGGATTTAACTCCATTTCTAAATAATTCAATATTATCCAAAACTTTAGTAGTCAATCTGGAACTGGATAGAAGGATTTCTGCAGAAACATCATTTGGATTTGCAATTACATATTCAGCAGGTAAAAAATCGAACATTAAAGATACTCTTGTGTCATTACAAACACACTTACTATGATACCCGATGGTGTTGATTAAAAATAATGTTCCATTTGGCTTATTGCAAATAACAATTTCATCCTTGTGTTGCTCTAAATAACCTTTTGGAGGAAAAGGTTCTTTGATTTTCAACACCTGTGAGCCTGTTACATATTTAAAAGCTCCACTATTCAAATCTCCTCCTTCAATAACTATTTGAGCTCTAATTAATCCTCCATTCCTTAAATCAGAATGCCAAACTAATTCCTTATTATTTTTATTTTCATGGTATAAGGCAACATGAGCAAACTTGTAATTTTTATAACCTAATTTCTCAATTTCTATAGCAATATCAATGGCAACCTCTAATAAATTAACACTTTCAATTATAACAGTAGGATTCGGAATTTCTAAAACAAATTTACTTAACCTTATTGCATAACCGGGACCCAATAATTTTGTAAATGAAAACAATTTATTACATTCTGTTCTTAATGCCTCTATTTGTTCTTTGCTAAGGAATTTAAAATTTGTTTGGAGTCCATCTTGGATAAAATTGAGCTCTTTTTGATTTACTTTCATTTATTTTTGAGTTTTTAATATAAATAAGTTACAACCTTTAATAAATCGGTATAGAACTAATGTAGTTCTAATATTTTATACCACACTAAACCCATTGCGCTATAACTTGTTGGTTCATATAGCAGTCCAGCCACCATCAACTAACAAATTATGTCCTGTAACGTATGAAGCTTCGTCAGAAAGTAAATAATGGACAGCTGAAACAATATCTTTTGAAGTTCCCATTCTTCTAAGGGGAACTTTTTTATTATAATTGATTACAAATGACTCTGGTTGTTTATTATCAAATATCCCCCCAGGTGAAATAGTATTAACCCTCACTTGGTATGGACCATAATAAGCAGCTAAATATCGGGTTAAATTATTAAGCCCTCCTTTAATTGCAGAATACGCAGCTGGCATGGTCATTTCAGTTCCGTCATAAACAGTAAAATCTGGAGCAATTATTCCGTAGATGGAAGACATATTAATTAGTGAACCCAATTGTTGTTTTTTCATTTCCTCTAACACTATTTTGCAGCAAAGAAAATATCCATTCAAATGCATATCCACATTCTGACGCCAAGAATCAATTGTAATATTTTCAAATTTATTTCCCCAATCTTTAGTTCTTGGATAAGCGTTATTTAACCATCCGTCTATCCGTCCATATTTTTTTACTATAATCCCCACTACTGAATTTACTGAATTTTCATTTGTTATATCCATTACATAATCATGCGATGTTTGATTTTCAAAAAACAAATCAACACCAATTGCTTGAGCACCTTCATTTCTTAAAGAAGTGACAATTTCTCGACCAAGTAGCCCATTACTACCTGTAATAACAATAACTTTATCTTTAACTGAAAACATATTTTTTAATTATATTTACGAAATACAGGCTTAATAATTGGTGATTTTAAATATTTTTCAATACCATTTTCCAATGCGTATTTGTATATACTTAATGAGGCTTTAACTGCTGACAAGGTTAAATCTAACTCTGGTTCCTGATGAGCATAAGATACGGCAATATAAGGCATCATAACTCCCTGATTGATCATTTCCTGAGCAAATAAAGTACGCATAGCTAAAGATACATTCCCTTCTTTGTCTTTAGTAACATAGTTGGGAGAACAAGAATACCCTTCAACATAAAAATAATCATTAATTCCTAAATCTTTAGCAATGTTGTTCATTCCGTTTACAAGTTTTTCTCCATAAGTCCAGAAATGTTCTACAACTTTATCTCTTTGTAAAATTTCCATTGTTTTTATAAAAGCACCCAATCCACACATTTCTGCACCATGAGTTGTAGATGTTAAAAATATTCTTTCCTTACCTTCTTCTAAAATCCCTCCTAACTGCATGATTTCTCTTTTACCAGCAAGTGCCGCCACGGCAAAACCATTAGCCATAGCTTTACCAAAAGTACATAAATCAGGCTCTACACCAAAATAGGTTTGAGCACCTTGAAAATGCCAACGGAAGCCTGTAATCATTTCATCCAAAATAAACACCGTATTATTTTTTTTACATAAGTTCTTTACTTGATGTAAAAAATCATCCTTAGGACCAACAGAAGTTGCGGCCTCTAACATAACGCCTGCAATTTGATTAGGGTATTTGTCAAATAATTGTTCTAAAGAATTTAAGTTATTGTAATTAAATTTTAAAGTTAAAGTCCTTAATTCTTCAGGAATTCCCCTTTGTATAACAGTAGAACCTATAAACCAATCATCAAATGAGAAGAATGGGTGTTCTGCTGCTACTACAATATATTTTCGCCCCGTATAAGCTCTTGCTAGTTTCATTGCAGCAGATGTCACATTTGACCCATGTTTTGCAAATTTAACCATATCTACCGATGGTATAATTTCCGCTAATAACTCTGCCGCTTTTAACTCTGTTAAGGATGCTCGAGTAAGATTGTTTCCTTTTAAAATCTCTTGGTAACAAGCATCGGCGATTTCTTTATTAGCATAACCAATATTAACAGAACGTAAGCCCATCCCATAATCTAAATATTTTTCACCATCTGGGCTAAACACGTATGCGCCTTCCCCTCTTTCAAGAATAGCAGGTGCATTTGAAGGAAATTGATCATCGCCCCTGGAATAAGTGTGGGCTCCACCTGGAATTACATGATGCAACCTCTCCTTAAATGTAATCATATTCTTATTTTTAAAATTCATATTATTTTCTTGACTGATTAAAGTATTAAAATTTGACCAATAGATAGTATTTAAGTGGGAATTGATTTTATAAATCTTATTTTCAATTACAAAATTAATAACATCATTATCTGAAATTTTACCTGGATTCAAATTATTTTGTTCAATAAGTTGCTTTAAAAACTTTATATCATCTGGATAATCGCAGGTAAACCTTAAATGTTCTTCTTTTTGGTAATCTCCCAACTGGAGAGTTTTAACTTTATTAAGATCAAATATTCTACCCCAACCTGTTTCCAAAAAAGAAGTTTCAGCAATATTATTCAATACATTTTTCAAAAATAACGATGAATATCCAAAAACATTCATTCCTAAGGGTAAACCTATAGTTTTTACTAGATCTTCCCCTTCATTAAGTGCATTATATATACTTTTTATGGCTACAGTAGATATAAACACATTATCTCCATCAATAGAAATAATATTATTAAATCCTAAATCATCCGTACAATTTAATTCTCTATAAGGTATATTATGAACATTACCATAATATACAGAAACTGGATAATCAAAATGAATCTCTTCAAATTTTCTATTCTCTATTTCATCAGAAGTACATATAATTATTTTGCATTTTTGTTTTATTAATTCCTCTGATAATGCAAAACCTACTCTATTTACAATATGCTCAATAATTTTTTTACCCTTAATTTCAATAAGATGCTTACCAGGCAATCTATATGATCCTAATCTTGCGATTATTAAAACACCTACCATTTTTTTCTTCTCCTAATAGTCAACTATCGTTTAAGTTTTCAATTTTTTTTACAATTCATTATTCTTCTGTTTATTAAAATTAGCCCAATATTGATCGTGAAGTGATTTATTTATTTTAAAAAATTGTTTCTCTAAAATTAAATTAATTAAATCGTCATCATTTAATGCTACAATACTGTTTCCACAATAAGAAATTACGGCTTTAAAAAACTCTGCGTCTAAATCGTAATCTAAAGTTAGCCGAAGATCTTTGTTTTCTGAATTCGTACCCATATTAATTTCGTAAATGGGCTCGTTTTCAAATATTCTGCCCCAGCCTGTTTCTAACTTTCCCGAAATTTGAGAAACTTTTTTTTTCAAAAAATCAGACGTGTAACCCACTACATTCATACCAAAGGCCAAACCTGTGGTTTTTACAAAAGGATTTATATTTTCAATAAGCTGATTATAAGTATTTCTAGCTGCCTTTGTCGAACATAAAATATCATCCCCATCAATAGAAATAATGTTTTTCAACATGTATTTTTCTGCACATTCAGTCTGCCGCAATGGAATATTTTGATCATCCCCATAAAAAATAGTTATGGGTAAATTATTTAATACGGTTTCAAATTTTTTATTTTCAGGCATATTAGAAGTTGCCAAAAACAGTTTAACTTTTCCATTTTCTATTTCTTTTTTAAACTCAAAAGTATATCTAGTTACCAACCATTCTACAAAGCTTTTACCATTTACCTCAATTAAATGTTTATTAGACAATCGTGTTGACCCTAACCTAGCTATGAAAAGTATTCCCGTCATTTAATTAGTTTTCAAAATTTTCAAATTTACTTTCTTGAGATGACTTTTCTATAGCGTATAGTAATTTTAATATTTTATGATCATATTCCATAGAATTAAAAAAATCTTTTTTACCTTCTATTGCTTCGAAAAAATTAATAAGTTCATCCATATACATTTGCTCAGTAATATTTTTATTATATCCTAATGCTGCTAAATTGATTTTATATTCCCATAATTCCCACTTTTCTGTTTTAGAATCGTATATTTTAATACAATTGTCATCCCAGTTCCACACTAATTGTTTTTCTGAACCATTAATTAATAATTTTCGAGTAGCGTGCCTAGAAACTACATCAATACTAAGATTTAAAATAAAACCATTGTAATTTAATAACGCATTATATGTATCGTCAATGTTTTCCGCTCCATCAATATCAATTGTTTTTTTTACAATGCCTGCAACCTGTTTAGGGAAACCTAATATTTTTGTAATCCATGTTAATTCGAAAGGAACAATCTCTCGAGCTCCTCCCGTTTCTTTTTTTGAAACATAATATTCTTGTACTTTTTCATAAGAATGCCAATCTGGTAAATACTGACCAGATTGATAAATAAAATTAGTAATAGTTCCCAGCTCTCTATTCCTAATAATTGTAAATATTTTTTGAATAGCGGGATGAAAATACAATGTACTTGAAGGTGCTGCAATTATTTTGCTACTTTTTAGTTTATCTATTATTTGATCCATTCCATAATCTACAACACTAGCCTCAACAAAAAAGTGTATATTATTGTCAATAGCTTTATTAATATAGAAATGATGAATATCTGGAGGAACTGAAATTATTATCGCTTCTATGTTTAATGTTTTTATCGCCTCATCTACATTGTCTATAATAACAACATCTTTCAAATCATTATCGCCACCTCGTCTGTCAACACGTATATCAAACCCGTAAATATTTTTATAACCAAGGGCTTTTATGTTTCTGATTCGCCTTTTCCCCATTGAACCTAAACCCACAACTAATATCTTATATTGCAACTCTTGTTTTATCATTTTATATTTTTATATGTTTTATATCTTCCTGAGCTTTTAAATAATCATGATGTTTTCCAATATCTAACCAATATTCAATAACAGGGTAATGAATTAGTGATAAATTTTTTTGAGATATAATATAATCCATTAAATCAGTTGCATTAAAAAACTGTCCCTTTTTAATACACTCTTTTAATGCAAAATTGAATATATATATGCCTCCATTTGAATAATAAGTATAAGTGGGTTTTTCTGAAAATGAAGATACTTTATCATCAATTGTTTCTAATACAGCATAAGGAATAGTTACTTGATATGGAATACTAGCTAAAGCCATGGTAGCATTTTTTTTCTTAAAAAAAGTAAAAAATTCTTCAAAATCAATATTGGTTAAAATATCAGAATTAATTACTAAAATATCCTTATATTTTGAAGATTCAATGTATGATAATGATCCAAGAGTTCCTAAAGGTTCTTCTTCTGTTATATAGTTAATTTGAACACCTTTTGAAGAGCCATCCCCAAAATAATCTATAATTTGTTCTTTTAAATACTTAACGCTTATATAAATATCTTTTATTCCGAAAGAGATTAATCGGTCAACGGTATGTTCAATAATGGGTTTTCCCCCAACGAATAACATTGATTTTGGAACACTATCTGTAAGTGGTTTTAGGCGCTCACCTCGCCCTCCGGCCATAATCAAAGCAGTTAAAGGTAATAATGTAATTAATTGCTCGAAATTCAAAATTTCTACTAAACAATTATTACCATCTACCACAGGCACTAAAAAAACTCCCTCATTTTTAAACTCTTTGATTTTTTCTAAATCTTCCTCTCCCTTTTTTAGGTATTTGAATTTTGTATTGATATATTTTGAAATATTATCCGAGATAAGAAATCCGTTTAAAAGACCTCTACGAATATCTCCATCAGATAATGTTCCAAGCATTTTATTTTTTTCATCTGTAACAAACAAAATTCTTATAGCATTACTTGGCAGTTCTTCCAAAGACTTTAAGGCATTTCTAACCTCTTCCTTTATTAAAATTATATGTTGTTTATTATTCTTCATTTATGTTCAATGCTTTTAATGTAGCAACAATTTTATTACTTGCTCCACCGTTGTAGTATATATTTTCTTCTACAAATGGAGGCTGATTTACAATTTTTTGAATGGACAAATTAATTTCGTTTTCAAGAATTGGTATATGAATTACATTTTTCCCGCATAATCGCCCTTTTTGTCTATCACCTAAATTTATTACATATTTACCAAATGATGCTGCTTCTATAATACCACTAGAGGTATTTCCTAATAAGAAACTGCAATTTTTTATTGCAGAAAAATAACTTTGTGTGCCTAAATTTTCAATTAAAAACACCTTTTTATTATTTGTTAATTGTTTAATAAAAAGATTCCTGATTACATTGCCGGCAGTATCGGCGTTTGGCATTGTAATTAAAAACTGAAGTGCCGGATTACTATAAATTGAATTTATTATTTCTTGAGCATAAAAAGCATTTTTATCCGAATTAACCGTTTCGGGATGAAAGGTAATTAAGCCTGTTGTTGGTTGGTTTAAATTAATCCCCCACTTCTGTTCAAATTCTTTGTTATCTAATAAGGGTATTTGTAAAATATTATCTAAACTCAGCGCACCAACATTATAAACATTATTGGGTTCATCTAGCAATGTGTAAATCCTATTTTTATATTCTTCAGTTGAAGTAAAATGAATTGATGAAGCAAGAGAAATTGAATGCCTGAAAACATTATCAATTGCACCTAATGTTTTTTCTCCTCCATGTAAATGAGCAAATTTTACATGAAAAGGTAAGGCAGAAAGTACAGCAGCAAACATTTCATATCTATCCCCTAAACAAAATACAAGATCAAATTGTTTATGATGTTCTTTCCAAAAGGAGGAAAATTTTATCATTGTTAAGCCCATAGCTGATGAAATGGCATCTTGACTATCGGACAAAACCAGGCTTTCAATTTTGTAGTTTGCTTCAAACCCCTCTTTTATAATTTGATCTATCGTAAATCCATGGAAAGGGGATAAATGTGTTCCAAAAGCAATTATTTTTAAATCAAAAAAAGGGTCTTCCTTTAATTTTTTTAAAAGAGGAAGATATATTCCAAAATCGGCTCTTGAACTAGTTAATATGGCAATTCTCATTTTATTTTAAATCTTCCCATTTTAACTTATCACCAACAACTAAATTTGTTGTAACATTTTTACCTACAATATTTTCTAGTTCCATTGGTGAAATACCATCACCAGGCCTTAAACAAATTAAATCATCTTCAGTAATTTTATCCCCTTCGTTTATTGTTTTATTAATATGAATGCTTTTTCTTGCAACAAGTATATTTTTCTTTTCGGTTTCAGATGGCTTTTTCTCGATTGAACCTAATGCTTTCTCTATATTTCTAATCGATTCTACCATTAATTTTAACTCTTCAGGTTCAAGCGACGCTTTGTGATCGGGACCTGGCAATGTTTTATCCAATGTAAAATGTTTCTCAATTATTGTTGCTCCCATTGCCACAGCAGCAATAGGAACTTCAATACCTAATGTATGATCGGAATATCCAATTGGTACATTTAATTTTTTTTGAATAGTTAACATGGCATTCAAATTAACATCCTCCATTGCTGTTGGATAATCAGTTGTGCAATGTAAAACTGTTATTTTTTCTTTAGGTGTTCCTGATTTAATTAATACATCAATTGCATCTTGAATTTCACTCATCACACACATACCGGTAGATACAATTACTTTTTTGTTTAATGCGCCAATTTTTTTGAGATATGGTAAATTAGTTATTTCTCCGGAAGGTATTTTAAATAAATCAATGCCTAAAGAATTTAATAAATCAATGCTTTCAAGATCAAATGCAGTAGAAAGAAATTGTATTTTTTTTAGCTTACAATATTCTATTAATTCATGATGTTGTTCAATGCTTAGTTCCAATTTTTTTAACATTTCAAATTGCGTATTTGAAACTACATCATTCATGTTTTTTTGCTGATAGTCTGCTTTCTTAGCTGTTAAACTAACAAGATTTTCTGTTTTAAATGTTTGAAATTTAACGTAATCTGCATTTGCTTGAGCAGCAGCATCAATTAATTTTTTTGCTGTTTCAATATCCCCATTGTGGTTAACTCCGGCTTCGGCAATTATAATTACTTTTTTCATTATTTTATTTTTTTTGCCGGATTCCCAAACCATGTTTCATTATCAGGAATGTCACATACAACTACTGAACCTGCACCAACAATTACATTATTCCCAATTTTTTGTCCTTGTTTAAAAACTGAATTAGCGCCAATAAATGTTTCATATCCAACTGTTACATTTCCAGCCAATACTGCACCAGGTGCAATATGACTAAAATCTCCTATTGTACATTCATGTTCTATTATAGCTCCGGAATTAATTATACATCCCTTACCTATTTTAGCTAATGAGTTTACTATTGCACCTGGACCTATAAAGGAAGATTGACCTATTGTACTTGCCGATGAAATTATTGCGGATTTATGCTTAATAGTTGTTTGTTTTACATTCAAATTTTCCAAATGGGATATTATTTTTTTTCGAATACTATTTGATCCTATGCAAGGAAAAACAGCATTATTGGCTACTTTTTCTTTAAAATCTATTTCGTCCTCTGATCCAAAATAGGTTAAACTGTAAGGATTATTGACTACTTCTTTTTGATCAAAATATCCAATTACTTTATTGTTTTCCGATTGAATGGAATCTAAAACTACAAAAGCATGTCCTGAATACCCTAAAATAAACATATAATTACAATCTAACACTACTTGGAATATTTACTAATCTATCTTCAATCCATTCTGAATTAGCTAAATTTCCAGTTAATGAGTCCTTAAACATCTCTAGTTTATTCATTAATATCCAAACTGGACGAGTCATAACACCGTTATTGTTGGTATATGTTAAAAATCGGTCTCTTTCGTTTTTATCTTTTAATAAAATACAATTTAACCAAAAATTAGCCTTAGAGTCCTCTATTTCATCGAAAAATTTAATGTTTGATTTACTAAAAAACAAATTGTACTGCTGAGCTAATTCTCTTTTTTTACTAACATAATTATCTAGCTGTTCCAACTGAGCGCAAGCCATTGCCGCGTTTAAGTTAGGCATACGATAATTATATCCAATATAGTCGTGCCTAAATTCCCATGCGTGAGGTACTTTAGCTTGAGTTGTAAGGTGTTTTGCTAATTTAGCTATTGCTTCGTCATTTGTAACCAAAGCCCCACCACCACCGCATGTTATTGTTTTATTACCGTTAAAACTAAAAACTCCCATTAACCCAAAACTACCAGTGTGTTTGCCTTTATAATAACTTCCAATTGATTCAGCCGAATCTTCTACCAAAATAATATTCCATTTTTCACAAATTGTAACTAGCTCATCTATTCGACAAGGAAAGCCAAATGTATGCATAGGTACACAGGCTTTTATTCTTTTGCCTGATAATTTATTGTAAGTATAACCATCATTACGTATTTCTCCATTTTCTTCCAAAAATGAAATTAATTTATTTGGGGACATACCCATTGTATCTATATCCACATCAATAAATACTGGTTTTGCACCAATATAGGAAATTGCATTTGCGGTTGCAATAAATGTAAGTGCCTGTGTCAGCACTTCATCATCTGTTTTCACTTCAGCAAGAATCAAAGATATATGCAATGCCGATGTTCCATTAACCAAAGCCACGGCATATTTTGTTCCAGTTACTTCTGCCATCATTTTTTCAAACCGATTTACATATTCCCCAACTGAAGAAACAAAAGTAGAATCAATCGCATCTAAAACATAGTTACGTTCATTACCAATGAAAACAGGTTCATGTAAGTGAACAAATTCTTTGTCAGGGAACAAACTTTTTATAAAGGAAACAGTATTTTTATTTTCGGTCATCATTACATTTTAGCATCTAAATATTTTCCAGTTTCCTTATGTCCAAAATCAGGAATCATTGTATGAAATAAATCAACAATTTCAGATTTTGTCCATTTCATTTCTGATTTCATTTTGTTAATAGTTTGACTAAAGTGGTTTAATAAATCTTCTTGAATGCTTAAATCATTTTTAATTATGCCTAAATTTTCAAAACGATTCATTTCTAAAACTTCCTTTTCAGTAAAAAACTCTTCAAAATCTTTTTCTCCAGTTGTATCAGATGTGGTGAATAAACATGGCCATATTTTTTTTTCAGGAAGGGTTTTTGCCAAGTCTCTGGCTTCTTCTTCACTTGAACATAAATAGGGTTTTAATCCAAGTTCATTTAAGTACTTTATAGCAATGTCGGCAAAGGTTATTAGATGTAAATTTTCGCTTAATTTAGGAAAAAAAACATCTCTATTCTCCCCAAATATGCAACTCATTAAACAAAGTTCACCAGATTCTTGTGGTGTAACAAAATATCTTTTAATATCATTTGGAGCAACGATTGGTTGTTGTTTTTGTATACGTTGATTAAATCCATGAAGCAAAGATCCATCGGAAAACGCAACATTCGCAAACCGTGCAGTAGAGATTTTAATTTCTTTGCTTTTTTGCATTAAATACATTTCCATTATCCTTTTTGAAGCCCCCATCATATTCACTGGATTAGCCGCTTTATCAGTGGATACACAAAAATATTTTTTAGTTCCTTTTTTTATAGATTGATCAATTGTTTTAACTGTGTTAAATACATTTACGTTTATCATTCTCATTAACGTAAATGGATCTTTTTCACTTCTAACATGTTTTAATGCTGAGAGGTTTAGAACATAATCATACTTACCATCGGCTTCAATAAATGCATCATATTCTACCGACCCAATATCCAGGGCAAATGTTTGAAAATCTCCATCAATATAACCGTAAGAACTTCTGATATCTCTCACTAATTCCACCATATTGTTTTCACTAATATCTACAACATGTAATTTTAATGGTTTTCGCTTAAATATTTCCTTTGTAACAGCCTGACCGATTGAACCAGCTCCACCAACAACTAAAAAGGATGAGTTGACAACAATCTTAGATAATTCTAATTCATGAACCTTTATATCAGCTTCAAAAAGTTTGTTTTTTCTTCCGATTAATTGTAAAATATCCATTTTGAAGAAATTATTTTTTTAGATTTTTAACATACCAATCTACAGCCTCATCTAACCCATTTTCTAAAGTATGAGATGGGGTATAACCTAATATCTTTTTTGCTTTCTCTATTGACGCTAAAGAATGAGGAATATCACCTATTCGTTCCAATCCATAAGTAATTTGTACATCCGCTATTTTAGGATCGTATTTACATAAATACTTTTTTAATAAATTAGTAAGTTGAGTTAAGTTGGCGCTTTCACCCACAGCAGTATTAAATATTTGACCATACGCAGCTTCATTTTGAGTAAGTGCTGCCAAATGATTCATTTGAATTACATTGTCAATATAGGTAAAATCTCTAGAGTTTGTTCCGTTACCGTTTATTAATGGAGACTGATGAGCAATTAGTTGCAACGTAAATTTAGGTATTGCTGCGGCATAAGCTCCATTAGGGTCTTGGCGTTTACCAAAAACATTAAAATACCGCAATCCTATACACTTTAAACCGTAATTTAATCCAAAAACATGTGCATAAAGTTCATTTACATATTTTGTTACAGCATAAGGAGATAAAGGTTTTCCTATAACATCTTCCTCTTTGGGTAATAATTTAGAATCACCATAAGTTGAGGAGCTGGCAGCATAAACAACTCTTTTTACTTTAGCGTCACGTGCTGCAACTAATACATTTAAAAAACCTCCAATATTAACTTCGTTGGTTGTAATTGGGTCATCTAAGCTTCTAGGAACAGAACCCAATGCTGCTTGTTGTAAAACAATTTGAACGCCCTGCATAGCTTTATGACAATCACTAAGACTACGAATATCGCCAGTAATGAGAGTAAATTTTTTATTCACCATAAAAGAAGATATATTTTCCTCTTTCCCTGTTGAAAAATTATCTAAACAAATTACTTCATTATTAGTATTTAATAAATCTTCACATAAATTAGACCCAATAAACCCCGCTCCTCCTGTAACTAATACTTTAGAATTTGTAATCCGAGGGTAACTCATAAAAACAACAATTAGATTTTTTTACGGCTTCGCCCTTTCACTCCCATAAAAAATATTTTTTATAGTGTTAGCAATCAGGTAAACTTAACTATGAATGTTAGGCAGAAGCCTTCAATCTAACAGAATTATTTAAGGCTTCTACTTGTGTTTGTCCTATTTCCAAAACAATTCCTTTACCTATAGAATACAAAGAAAGTAACAACTTACCTTTGCCATTATGGCGTATTATTTGAGCGTAATTATCTTTAAAAGGGCCAGATGTTATCAACACTTCTTGTCCTGGCTCAAATGTTGTATCAATTACTTCTAATTCAAAATTAGTAGAAATAGCTATTTTAATAGCTTCTAAATGTTTTGAATTAACTGTAGCGTATTTTCCTCCAAAAGAAACAAAACGAACAATCCCAGGTGTATTTAAAATCTTATAACGTTCATTTTCAGAAAATTGAATAAATAGGTATCCTGGAAATAATGGGACTTCAACTTCTTTTATTCGATCACTCCAAACGTTCTTTTTTTTTGTAAGAGGCAGGTATGCTGAGACACCACATTTAATCAAGTAATTAGTGCATTTTTTTTCAAAACGAGAGCGTGTTTGAATAACATACCAAGGGCTTTCTACTACTATGCCTTTCATGGGGGCAAATGTATGTTTTTTTTCGATTTATGTGATTAGATAATCGAAAAAAATTATAAAAATTTTACGCTGCCGACCAACCTCCATCCATTGGAATAGCAGAACCTGTTATCATTGCAGCATTATCCGATGCTAAAAACAAAGCCAGAGCGCCTAAAGCTTCAATGCTAACAAAATCTTTTATTGGCTGTTTAACTAGCAAAACTTTATTTATTACATCAGCTTCAGGTATGTTGTGAGATTTGGCTTGGTCTTTTATTTGTTTTTCAACCAAAGGTGTTTTAACATAACCCGGACAAATAGAATTGGATGTTATACCAAAAGGGGCACCTTCTAAAGCTAATACTTTGGTTAATCCAATTATACCATGTTTAGCAGTTACATAAGCCGATTTATATTCAGATGCTACAAGTCCGTGTACTGACGATATATTTATTATTCGTCCTGATTTTTTTGCTTTCATACTGTGCCAAACAGCCTTGGATGCATGAAAAGCTGAAGACATATTAATTGCAATAATATCGTTCCATTTTTCTGTTGGAAAATCTTCAATTGGTGCAACAAACTGAATTCCAGCATTGTTGATTAAAACATCTATACCTCCAAATTTTGTAATACCCTGATTAACCATTTCTATAATTTCTTCGGGTTTTAACATATTTGCGGCCGAATATAAAGTACCGACCTTATATTTACTGCTAATATCTGCAGCTATTTCCGGACCTTCTTTTTCAAGACCATTGAAAATAATATTGTATCCGGCTTTAGCAAATTCAATTGCAATACCTAAGCCTAAACCACTTGTGCTTCCTGTTATTAAAACTGTTTTCATTTTTAAATATTGGAAGATCTTTTTAAAATTAAAAAAAGACCTGGATGGAAATTATATAAACTCTGTAATTAATTTAATTGTTTGAGGAATCGCTTCTAAATTTAAGGTATGCCCTGCACCTTTTACAACTTCTAGTTTACTACCCACAATAGCATCAGTAACTTCTTTTGCCATGTGAACAGGGAATAGTAAATCTTGTTCGCCCTGAATTACCATGGTTGGAATTTTAATTGCTTTGAGCTTTTCTCTATAATCAGATCTTTCTGCAGTTGCTTGCATTAATTTTTTTAAAGCTGCGGCATCAGTATTTGCATTTTGTTTAGAAGCTTTTAAAGTTTCAATAGGAATAAGCGGATTAAAAAAATAATTTTCACCCAGAACTGTTGGCAACATAATGTCAAACATGTGTGCGTAGCCGCCCATATTCAGCGCACTTCCCCAAGCAGTTGCAATAGCATCTGTATAAGGTGTTTTATTGGCAAATGTGGAAAGTAAAATTAACTTATTTATTTTTTCGGGATGATTTAATGCCAAATGTTGAGCAACCAAGCTGCCATAGGATATTCCAACCACATTTATTTTGTCAATATTCAAAAAATCTACTAAACCTTTAATATCAGCAGCGTGTTGATCGAAATTTCTCATTTCGCCACTTTTATCTGATTGCCCTTGAAAAATCAAATCGCATAAAACAACTTTATAATCTGAAAGAAATGAAGGAGTCATAAAAAACCAAGAAAGCGTAGATTGAGATAAGCCATTCAAAAAAATAATGGATTTATCCGATTCCAGATTTCCTTGTACCTCATAATATAAATTTTGATTGTCTTTCGTTTTATAAAACATGATATTCGTAATTCGTTTGGATTCGTAATTCGTAGGGTATTAGAACATGTGTTGACCGCCGTTGATGCAAAGATTTGACCCTGTAATAAAACCTGCATCTTCAGAAGCCAAGTAAGCCACCGCAGCGGCAATTTCTTCGGGTTTACCCAAACGGTTTACGGGTATTTGTCCTATTATTTTTTGAAGAATCTCGTCTTTTACCTTCTTTACCATATCTGTAGCAATATAACCCGGAGAAATAGTATTAACAGTAATCCCTTTTTTAGCTACCTCTAATGCCAAGGACTTAGTAAAACCATGCATCCCTGCTTTGGTGGCTGAATAATTGGTTTGACCGAATTGCCCCTTTTGTCCGTTTACAGATGATATATTAATGATACGTCCCCACCCTTTTTCAATCATGCCATCAATTACTAAACGGGTACAATTAAAAACACTATTCAGATTGGTGTTAATAACTTCATTCCATTGTTCAGATGTCATTTTATGTAAAGCTGCATCTCTAGTTATACCTGCATTATTTACCAAAATATCAATCGCTCCAACTTCTTCCGTAATCTGTTTAATCATTTTTTCGGCGGATTTAAAATCTGAAATATCGCCATGAACAATTTTTAAATCAAAGCCCATTTTTAGCTGATCATCACGCCAAGCCTTTGCTTCTTCTCTCCATTTCATGGCTTTGTTAAAATCCTTGTAATTAGCAACAACCGTATATCCATCTTTATACAAACGTTCGCAAATAGCTGTACCCATACCCCCTACACCACCTGTAATCAATGCGATTTTATTTTTCTTTTTTGCCATAGCCATGTTGATTATAAATTTTGTGGATTTTTTCAGATTACTAAATTATCATTTATTCCAGTAACCTTTTATTTACTTTTTTCTACCAAAGCATTTAAGTCTTTTGATTTTTCTTTCAAATATCTTCCTGGCGCTGCTTCTATAATTTTATACTTAGTCGTCCCTGCTTTTTTAGGTGCTTCAATTTGCTTGCCTGAAAGCTGTATAATACTTTTAGTCCAATAAGTCCACCAGCTTCCTTCAAATGCTTTTGCCGTTTGTTTCCAATGTTCAAAACCATTATTAAGTTCACCATTAACACGGTATCCATATTTATTTTTTTCGGGCGCATTGGTTACTCCCATTACGTGACCTGCACCACCAAGTATATATTCAACATTTCCACTAACAAGTTCTGTAGTCGTAAATACTGATTGAGGTGGTGCTATATGATCTTCTGTAAACCCTATAGAAAAAACAGGCGCTTCTATCTTACCTATATCTACTTGGGTATTACATATACGCAAAGCATTTTTTCTACTTAATTTATTTTCCAAAATCATACTTCTCAAATAATAGAGAAACATTTTTGCAGGAATATTAGTATTATCGTTTGTCCAATAAAGTAAATCGAATGGTGGCGCATCTTTACCTTTCAGATAATTATTAATCACGCAATTCCATATTAAATCATTCGATCTTACGACATTAAAGCCTGCCTCCATTACATCTCCCTTTAAGAAGCCTTTTTCTTTAAGGTCTCCTTTTTCTAATTTAATAACTAAATCTTGGCTTACCAAATCGCTTATCGGGCCAATGTCTGAAAAGTCAAGCATAGATGCCAAAAATGAAACAGAGTTTATAGGATTGTCTTTTTTACTAGTACGAGATGATAATATGGAAATAGCTGTTCCTAATATTGTACCTCCAATACAATTACCCAGTGTATTTACTTTATGCGACTTTGTTATATCCTGAACAACTTCTATGGCTTTAAAAACGCCTTTCTCAATATAATCATCAAAAGTTATATCTTTTAAATCAACTGTTCCATTTTTCCAGGATACCATAAAGGTGGTCATGCCTTCAGAAATAACATATTTAACCAATGAATTTGCCGGTTGCATATCCATTAAATAATATTTATTAATGTTTGCAGGTATTATTAATAGTGGTATCTCTTGAACTTTTTTAGTTGTTGGAGTGTATTGAATCAGCTGCATCAACTCATTTTCATATATTACAAAACCGGGAGTACATGCCAAATCTCTTCCTACTTCAAATATTGTTTCATCTGTTTGAGTTATTTTCCCCTTCTGAATATCGGTTAAAAAATTTTTATACCCATCTATAAGACTTTGACCATTTGTTTCCTGAGCAAGTTTTAGCACTTCAGGGTTAGTTATGGCAAAATTGCTAGGGGAGAAAACATTTATGTATTGTTTTGTATAAAAATTAAGTTTACGTTTAGTATAATAATCTGTTTCTACTGTTTCTACTACATCGTTCATTAACTGTGATACCAAAAGGTAGTGCTGTTTAATAAAATCAAAGTAATAAGGGGCGGACTCCCATTCAGCTGCTTTAAATCGCTTATCTCCAGATGCTGGAGCTATTATAGGTTTAAACTTTTTCTCAGGATTAAATTGCCTTTCAGCAATTTGTTTTATCAATGCTTGTTGATTATTTGAGAATTTTTGCAAAAGTGCCTGAACCTTTTCTAACTCTTTGGGTTCATTCGAAATTTTTTCACCCAAAAGAGCATAAACATGCGATATATCCTTTAAATCAATCGTATTTTGAGCCTGATTTTCAATTAAATTTTGAATAACTTTTTGACTCGCTTGAGTTATATTTTCAATAATTTCTTTCCAGTTTGAGGGGTCTATATTTTGCATACAATGAAATTAAGTTCGGATTGAAACTGTTTAGTATTAAAAAAAAATCTTGCAGATGAGTATCAACTGCAAGATTATAAAAAAACACTGATTTTTCAAAATTAAATTAAGCTCTTTAGCTTCAATAACAAAATGATTATTTGATATCTTCTTTCCACCAATCAGAAGCCCAGTCCGTAAATCTATTCAAACTTTTACCTTGCATTTTAAACATTGATTCAATTTGAGAGTTAATACTTTCTCCAAATTTTTCATTAAAATTTACAGCAAGATTGGTGTGTTTGTTATAAAAATCTAAAATTTCTTTTGTATTACTAAGAGTTAATTGATGCGAAGCCTCAAAATTTTTATGAATTAATTCCAATACTTTTTCAGGGTTTTCACTTTTAGATTCTTTAATAGCATCAACAAGTTTAGTATTAAAATCAACATTCATTTCCATTTGTCTGGTATATGAATTAATGATGCTATCTAATGCGTCTTCAGCCAATTCAACTGATTTACCAAAAGTATTTTTAACATTATCAGTTACAGAATCTTTAACATCTTGTTGATCTAATTTTTCTTTGATAGAATCTACAATCTTCTTATTGGAATCAATTGCTTCGCCTACATTTTTTCTATTAGAATCTATGAAATGTCTTATTGTTTCTTTAGATTTTTCGGCAGTACCTTTAATATTGCTTTTAATCTTTTCTGCCTTTTCGTTTAATGTAGAGTGCATTTTGGGGGGATTTTATTGTTATTCAATTGACGCTGTTAGTTGATGAATTATTGATTTAATTATACCCTTAATTCATTGTTGCTGCAGTTTGCTTTTTGTTTGTTGTTGCTGCTGCTGTAATTTTTAAAGCATTGTTATCAACTTTAGATTCTTGGTTTGCTGCTGCTTGAGCTTGGTTTGTTAAATTTGACCAAAACTTTAAATTTGCGTGAAAAGCAGATTTAATTTGCTCATTTATTTTATCAAAAACTTCTTTATTAGCTTCTATTGAAGGTGCTGTATATGAAGAATATGAATCAATAATTGTTTGCATTGTTTCTTTAGTTGATTCTGCCGTTTTTTCTAATTCTTTTTTAAATTGTTCTGCTAAAGGATTAAAAGAATTGGTAGTTGCATCAGCTTGTTTCAAAATTAAATCCAAATTTGTTTGGTTTGTAAGTGTTAATTCAACTATTTGTTGATTCATTTTTTCAATTTGAGTATTCATTTCTTTAGTAAATGAATCTTTATCGGTAAATTTTGCAAACTCTGTACTTGGTTTTAAAATTGTTTTAAATAAATTAGTGCCTGTTTCAATGTTTTTTTGAACAAGATCAGCAAAAGCTTTACTTGAAGTAGCCAACGTATCATTAAAATTATTAGAGCCTTTAAATTGAGACGATGCAAATGATTTGTTAAACATTTCAGTTGCTGTTTTTATTTGTTGTTTTTGAGTTTCAACAAATTTTGCATTCGCATCTTGCATCCATTGCATACCTTTAGCTACATTATCTTTTAATGTTTCAGTTGCTGTGGTAAAGTTGTTTTCTGTTGTCATTTTGTTTTATTTTTTAGATTTGTTTGCGATTTACTTTCACTGTTAAACAGCACGAAATTATTCAATTTATTTAATATACTGTATGATTTTTATCATATAAATACATGCTATTTATCAAGAAACAACGATAGTTTATCTATTCTTTTTGCAAAGGTACAACTAAAAAATATTGAATTGTTTGAATTGTTAATAACTTTCAAAAAAAATACCTGTTCTTAATTTAATCATGCTGATACACAAACCCAAATAACAAACTCTTGTTTTTTGGGATGTTTAAAAACCCTCCCATTGAATTCCTTGCAAAGCAAACAAAATATTTTTATAGTAACATTAATAATTTGTTAAGCAATTTTTAAGAATTGTTATGTTACGTAAATAACTTCATCTTTTAAATTTACATTATACTCCTAAAATATAATCTAATAATGCGTAAACATCCCTTCGGCTAAAAAGCAGTATTAAACACAAGCTGTTAAAAAAAATAGCTACATTAGCAGCCTAATTTTTACATATTCAATAAATAATTTTAACAGTGCATAAAAAAAAAATATCATTCGCGTTACAAGGTGGAGGATCGCATGGAGCGTTTACTTGGGGTATTTTAGAGCGTTTACTAGAAGTTGATTTATTTAATATCAGAGGGATGTGTGGTACAAGTGCGGGGGCAATGAATGCAGCAATTGCAACTTATGGATTGCATGTAGGTGGTAATCAGGGAGCTATAGACCTATTAGAAAAATTTTGGAAACGTATTGCCTCAAATTCAATTTTTTCACCCATACAACCAAATTGGTTAGAAGGGAATTTATATCCGGGTGGATTAGACTACTCTCCTGGTTATCAGATGTACAACTATATTTCATCCGTTTTTTCTCCGTATGAACTTAACCCATTGGATATAAATCCACTTAAAGATATTTTGCTTGATTTGATTGATTTTGAAGAATTAAGAAAAAGCGAAAGAGGTTTATTTGTGAGTGCAACCAATGTTAAAACTTGCAAACCTAAAGTATTTAACCTTCCAGAAATGAGTGCTGATGCGCTTATGGCTTCTGCTTGCTTACCTCTAATGTTTAAAGCGGTTGAAATTAAAGGTGAATTTTATTGGGATGGAGGTTACATGGGAAATCCGCCTATATATCCTTTAATAGACGGAACTGATGCAAATGATATTTTAATATTGAAAGTAAATACTGTAATTATAAAAGAAGTACCTAAAACAATAAAAGAAATAAACGATCGGATTAATGAAATAAGTTTTAACAATAGCTTGATGGCAGAAATGCGTATGGTTTATTTCAAAGAAAAAATTCTAAATATCGGTTATGATCTTAGAGGTAGGTTAAGAAAAATTCATTTCCACAGAATAAGTGCTGATAATGTATTAGACGATTTAACATTATCCAGCAAATTTAATGTTACTTGGGATTTTTTAAATCATCTTCGTGAACGAGGTCGCGCTTCTGCAGATATTTGGATACATGAAAACGCACAACATGTTGAACACAAATCTTCGTTTGACATAAAAAAAGTTTTCTTATAGGTTTGTTCCTATCATCTTCTTGAAGGACTATTATAAAAGCAAATACCATAAATCTGCAAAGTATTTTAAAAATTTGTTTGTAAAATAAAAATAAATAGTACATTTGCACCCGCTCTTCAATAATGTTAATGTTTAGCAATTTACTCGGGGCGTAGCGTAGTTGGTTATCGCGCATGGTTTGGGACCATGAGGTCGCAAGTTCGAGTCTTGCCGCCCCGACAAATTAAATATACGATTTACGAATTTTTATTTGTAAATCGTTTTTAGTTTAAACAAGATTCCATAGCTCAGCTGGATAGAGCAACGGTTTTCTAAACCGTAGGCCTTTGGTTCGAATCCAAATGGGATCACAAACAAAATGTTTCCTTTCGTCTAAACTTGATCTACCTCTGGATTAATTTTATTAAAATAGATTCTAATAAACTTCCAACTTTCAAAACCATGAATTCTACTTTTAGCGAACTGAATCTTAATAAACCACTTTTAAGTGCTTTGGATGATTTAGGATACGAATATCCTACCCCTATTCAGAAAAAAGTTTTTCCAATTATCATGTCCGGTAAAGATGTGGTTGCTATTGCTCAAACAGGAACAGGAAAAACATTTGCTTACTTATTGCCTATACTTCGCCAATTAACCTACTCTGAACAAAAACATCCTAGAATTTTAATTATAGTCCCTACCAGAGAACTTGTTTTACAAATTGTTAGAGAAATTGAAAAACTAACTTCCTATATGAATGTTCGTTATCAGGCTGTTTACGGTGGTACAAATATCAATACACAAAAACAGTTAGTATATAACGGTTTGGATATTATTGTAGCTACTCCAGGGCGATTAGTTGATTTGGCTCTTACCGGATTATTGCGTTTAAAAGATATTCAGAAATTAGTAATAGACGAGGTTGATCAAATGCTAAGCCTTGGATTTAGACAACAATTAATTAGTTTTTTAGATACCTTACCTAAAAAACGTCAAAACCTAATGTTTTCGGCAACAATTACAGATGAGGTAGAAAAAGTAATCTCAAATTATTTTTATGAGCCGCAAAAAATTGAAGTAGAAAAACATGGAACTCCTCTTGAAAAAATAATTCAAAAGGCATATCATGTTCCTAATTTTTATACCAAGGTTAATTTGTTAGAATTTCTTTTAAAAAGTGATACAGAACTCAATAAAGTATTGGTTTTTGTTGAAAATAAAAAATTGGCTGATAAATTATTTGAGCATATTGGAAAATTCTTTGTCGGTCAAATTGGTATTATCCATTCCGGATTATCTCAAAACAATAGAATTAGTGCACTTTCAAAATTTCATAAGGGTGAAAACCGCGTATTGATTGCTACTGATATAATTGCCAGAGGTTTGGATATATCAGATGTTAGTCACGTAATAAATTTTGACACATCTCCATACCCCGAAGATTATATCCATAGAATAGGAAGAACCGGTAGAGCAAATAAAGTGGGTACGGCAATTTCATTCATAAATGAAGCTGAATATGAATTTCAATTGGAAATTGAAAAGTTAATGAATAAAGAAATTCCAACAGAAGAACTGCCTGACGAAGTAGAAGTTTCTAAATTATTTACAGAAGAAGAAAAACCTGCCATTAAAGATAAAAATATTAAACGAATAGCCTCTATTAAAACGCCTCAAGGAGCCTTCCACGAGAAAAAAGAGAAAAACAAAAAAGTAAATCTTGGAGGACCTAGTGTAAAAGATCCAAAGAAAGGAAAGTCTACCAGAAAAAGCAATAAAAACAGAATGAGGTAATATTATACGACTCGATAATATTTTGTAAAAATGGGTTGTATATTAAAACAAATTGAGTAAATTTCTAAACTAAAACAAAATAGTATTATTTTTGTCGATAAACGCTACTACCATTGAAAATATCAAAAAAAAATATTGTCTGTTTTCATTTTCTTATTTTTGGGCTACTTAGTTTAAAAGCTCAAAACACTACCTCAACTACTGGAGGAGATGCTATGGGTGCCAATGGCAGCGCAAGCTATTCAATTGGTCAAGTAGTTTATACAGATATTACCAGCCC